>CABQLK010000007.1 GCA_902465015.1 uncultured Collinsella sp. | reverse complement strand
CGACACGCATAAAAAGCCTCCCATTTCTCATGTCCAAGAAATGGGAGGCAGTTCACGTGAGACGCAGGGCCGCTGTCGTTGATTTATGGCGCCGCTAGAAGTTGGCGTCGTTGAGTTGTTCGTTCTCGAGGCCGTCGAGCTGTTGCTGTTCGGGCGTATCGGCGACGCTCTCGAGCAACTCGGTGGGATCGACGTTCATGTCCTTACCGGCTTCGTTGCCGTTGACCAAGTCGTCCGAGAAGATGTCGACTTCCATTTCCTCGGCCTCTTCGATCTGAACCTCGAGCGGCACCTGGGTGCGCACGAGCTTAACGGCCGGGCGCATGCGGGCAAAGAGCGGTACGTACTCAATGATGATGGCCGAGTTCTCGAGACCGTACCAGCGTGCCGGGCTTCCGCAGGCGCGGCGGACGGCGTACTTGATGGCCATCACGCGGTGGTCATTGCGGTTGATGTCCGTTTCGGGGGCAAGCATCTTGCGCAGCATGCAAAAGCGGAAGTCACCTACGTTGCCGCGCGTCTCGTAGATGGAGTAGGTGTGATGTTGCGGCGGCAGCTCGCCCGATGCCATCAAGTCGCCGACGATCTGACGCAGATAGGCGTTGACGCGCTGGTTGACCTTAAAGCCCAGGTCCAGGCGCACGCGGAACAAAAAGTCCGTGCCAAAGGTCTCGACGGAATACTCGTGCGTATAGGGTTCGTCGGTAACGTGCACGTTGATGAACCAATATGCCTTGGCGCGCTTGGGGTGCTTGTCCAGGATGGAATAGAGCACGTCGCGGTCGAGTGTGAGCGGATCGGGGCTGTTGGTGAGGAACACCAGATTGTCGGCGAGCACGGGGTAGGTCTCGTCGTTGCGCAGGCGGTTGAGCTGATCGATGTACTTGGAGACGGGCAGCAGGATCGTCTGCGTGCGCTCGATGGCGGTGCCGCGGCGCCACACATACATAAGGCCAAACAGCAGCGCGGCCAGGAAGATCATGACGTAGCCGCCGTCAAAGAACATGGTGAGGCACGAGGCGAAGAAGCACAGCTCAATGGCACCAAAGAGCAGGGCGAAGACGCAGACACCCAGCCTGTGCTTGAGGATGCCGGCGATGTAGCTCGTCAAAAGCGTCGTGGTCATGAGCATGGTCACGGTAATGGCGAGGCCGTAGGCGCTCTCCATGCGCTCGGAGTTTTGGAACAGCAGCACGATGAAGATGCAGCCGACCCACATGATGTTGTTGACGAGCGGAATATAGAGCTGCCCCTTGGTGTCGCTGGGGTAGTGGATGCGCAGATGCGGCATAAGGTTGAGACGCGTTGCCTCGGATACCAGCGAGAACGAGCCGGTGATGAGCGCCTGCGAGGCGATGATGGCCGCCACGGCCGAAAGCACGATGGCAAAGGGGCGCAGGGGCTCGGGAAGCATCATATAGAACGGGTTGACGATATCCATCGCGAGCATCTGGGGATTGGAATTGTTGGCGAGCAGCCAAGCGCCCTGACCCAGATAGTTAAGGATGAGGGCCGCCTTTACGAACGGCCAGGATGCGTAAATGTTAGCCTTGCCCACGTGACCCATGTCCGAATAGAGCGCCTCGGCGCCGGTCGTCGACAGGAAGACGAAGCCGAGCACCATAATACCCGAGTGGTTGATGGGCGAGAACAGGAACATGATGCCGCGGATGGGGTTGAGCGCGCGCAGGATGGACAAGTTGCCGAGCATGTTGAACAGGCCGGCGCCAGCCAAGAACAGGAACCACAGCGTCATAAGCGGGCCGAACAGCTTGCCGATTGACGAGGTGCCGGCGCGCTGCATGGCAAACAGGCCGCAGATAATGATGATGGTGATGATGATTACGTTGGTCTGGCCGTCACCCAAAAGCGCATGGCCCCACTCGATAGTGCGCAAGCCCTCGATGGCCGTGGTAACCGTGACGGCGGGGGTGAGGATGCCGTCAGCGAGCAGCGCCGCGCCGCCGATCATGGCGGGGAGAATCAGCCATGGCGCCACCTTGCGCACGAGACTGAACAGGGCGAAGATGCCGCCTTCGTTGTGGTTGTCGGCCTTCATGGCGATTACCACGTACTTGACCGTGGTCACGAGCGTCATGGTCCAGATGACGAGCGAAAGCGCGCCCAGGATCATGTCCTCGCTGACGGTACCGATGCCGCCGTTGTTGGCGACGATTGATTTCATGGTGTACATGGGGCTCGTGCCGATGTCGCCATAGACGACGCCGAGCGTTACGAGCAGCATGCCAGCGGAGAGGGGGATGGCTCCGTGCCCGCCTTGCCCGCGCTGGTCTTGGAGGTTTGCCTCCAGTTTGTTGTGTGCCACGAGGACTCCCTTAGACATCCGGTTATCTGTCTAGGACAAAAAACTTTATGCCGTCTTTATACATACAAGAGCAGTTTGGCACATCGGGTTATTTTAGACAATAATCCTCAGCTGGGGATTATTTATCTATGCAGGTAGCATTTCAAAGCAGGGCTTTTAAGCACGTGCTGTCTGGGCGATGCCAGCCTTGGCGTTTGCGCGTTTGCCGGCGAGTTTGCAAAAAATCGCGCCGCCGATGATAAGCGCGGCGCCCATCAGGCGGACCGGTGTTATGGCTTCACCCAAAAGGGCGGCCGAGAACACGACCGCCGAAAGCGGCTCGAGGTAGCCGACGACAGCGACGGTCTGGACGGGCAGCTTGGCGACGGCGCTAAAGTAGAGCAGGCAACCGATGCCGGTGTTGACGACGCCGAGCATAGCGACGGCGCGCCAATCAATACTGGCGGCGATACCGGCGGACAGGAATGAGGGAGCGCCCTGCGTGATGAGCGTGAGGACCAGTGCGGTCACAAAGGCGGCGCACACCTGGAGCGTGGAGTTCTCGAGGCCCTCGATGTGCGGCGCACCCTTGCTAGCGATGACCATCAATGCATAGCAGAAGGCCGAGGCGATTCCACAGACGATGCCCGCAATGGGCATATTGCCGCCTAGACCTTGCGCTGCAATGAGAAAAGCACCGCAGGCGACGGCGACAAAGCCGGCGATTTTGCCGCCGGTCAGCTTTTCGCCAAAGATGAGCGGGGAGAGCGCCATGACAATGATGGGGCCGCAGTAGTACAGCAGCGAGGATACGCCGACGCCGATCGTCTGGTAGGCGCGGAACAGAAAAATCCAGCTGGCGCCCAGCGCAGCTCCCGAGAGGAGGAGGGCCGCGGCTTCGCGGGGACGAGATGGCGCCTGCAACTTATGGTGTTGGGTAGTGGCGAGGATGGTTACAAGCGAGAGGGCTCCCAGAAAAGTGCGTAGCAGCACGATATCGGAGCTCGGCAGCGCGATGGCAGCGGCGATGATGCCGTTGGAGCCAAACAATAGCAATGCTGCTAAGTACGTAAACAGTCCGTTGTTCATGCGCTTCCATCCCCTCTATATCCGAGCATGTTCACTATGGGTGAACTGGCTTTAGAAGAAAAGCGAATATAATGCATGGAAAACATGACAAAAACTCATACAAGGGTGGGGACGTGCCGTGGAGACCAATATCCAAAAGATGCAAGTGCTGCTCGAGACGGTGCGTGCCGGCAGCTTTACGCGTGCTGCAGAGCGGCTGAGCTATTCGCAGTCGGGCGTGAGCCGCATGGTGGGCGACCTTGAGGCAGACTGGGGTTTTAAGGTGCTTGATCGCAGCCGCGAGGGCGTGGTGCTTTCTGCCGACGGGCGGCAGGTCATGCCGGCAGTCGAGGCGTTATGCGAAGAGTTTGGCCGCTTGCAGCGACGCGTGGACGAGATGCGAGGGCTCATGCGCGGCAAGATCTGTATCGGTACGTTTTCGAGTGTGGCGACTCATGTACTGCCGCCGGTGATCGCGCGCTTTCGCGCCGATCATCCGGACGTCGATTATGAGTTGCTGATGGGCGATTACTCAGAGATTGAACAATGGGTGGCGGAAGGTCGCTGCGACCTGGGCTTTATTCCGCGCGAGCCACGCGGCGCCGGCATGGCGTCGCGACCGTTGGTGCAAGACGAGCTGATGGCCGTGGTGCCAGCGGACTCCTCGCTTGCCACCGCGGAGGTCGTTTCCCTTGCCGATTTGGCCAACGAGCAGTTTATCCTGCTGGAACGCGGTAGCGACGACGAGATTACGCCGCTGTTTCGCCGCGCGGGCCTGGCGGTGCGCTCTAAGCTGTCGACCTGGGATGACTATGCGATTATGGCTATGGTCGAGGACGGCCTGGGCGTTAGCATTCTTCCCGCGCTCATCTTGCGTCGCTGTCAGTTCGATGTTGCCGTGCGTCCGCTCGAGGGACATCCTCATCGGCAGATCAATGCGATATATCGAACGGCCGATGTTTCGCTTGCCGCCGCCCGTTTCCTCGAATACCTCTAAACGTGTGCGCGTCATTGCCCACTTTGGGCAAATCTCAGAGTCCGGTGCATTTTCTTATGAAATTGAACTTTCGAATGAGGTGCCGCGTTATACTGCTGCCTAAATTGAACCTTGGTTCAATTCGTATTCTATAAATTGAACTTTGCCAGCAAGGAGGTTCTAGTGGCCCAAGAGACGTTTAGCGATCGCCTGCGACAGACTATGTCCGATCGCGACGTTCGCCAGTCGGACGTAATCCGCGCATCGGAGATGCTCGGCAAAAAACTCGGCAAGAGTCAGATGAGCCAATATGTGAGCGGCAAGACGATCCCGCGGCGCGATGTGGCTGAGCTGCTCGCCCGTATTTTGGAGGTCGATGTTACCTGGCTGCTTGCCGGCGACGCCGATCAAGGCGAGGCATCATCACCCCGCAACGATTCCAAGCCCGAACCCCATCCCTCAGCTCAAATTGCAAGGAGCACCACCATGCGCACTTTTTCTAAATCCACCAAGCTCGATAACGTCCTGTATGACGTGCGCGGTCCCGTCGTCGACGAGGCCGCCCGTATGGAGGACGAGGGCGAGCGCATCCTCAAGCTCAATATCGGTAACCCGGCGCCCTTCGGTTTCCGCACGCCCGATGAGGTCATCAAGGACATGCGCCAGCAGCTGCCCGACTGCGAAGGCTATTCCAACTCGCGCGGCCTGTTCTCTGCGCGCAAGGCGATCATGCAGTATTCGCAGATCAAGGGCCTGCCCAACGTTCAGATGGAGCATATCTACACGGGCAACGGCGTGTCCGAGCTCATTCAGCTTTCGATGAACGCGTTGCTCGACAATGGCGACGAAATCCTGATCCCCAGCCCCGACTATCCGCTCTGGACGGCGTGCGCAACCCTTGCCGGCGGTCATCCTGTGCACTATCTGTGCGATGAGCAGGCGGATTGGTATCCCGACTTGGAGGATATGGAGTCCAAGATTACGAGCGCGACCAAAGCTCTCGTCATCATCAACCCCAATAACCCCACGGGTTCCGTCTATCCGCGCGAGGTGCTCGAGGGCATCGTCGAGGTTGCACGCAGGCATCAGCTGATGATCTTTGCCGATGAGATCTACGACCGCCTGTGCATGGACGGCTACGAGCACGTCTCGATTGCCTCGCTCGCCCCCGACCTGCCCTGCGTCACCTTTAGCGGCCTTTCCAAGTCGCACATGATTGCGGGCTATCGTATTGGCTGGATGGTGCTTTCGGGCAACCAGCGCTGCATGAGCGACTTCATCATGGGTATCAACATGCTCTCCAACATGCGCCTGTGCTCCAACGTGCCGGCTCAGTCGATCGTTCAGACGGCACTCGGTGGCCATCAGTCCGTTAACGACTACATCCGTCCCGGCGGCCGTGTCTACGAGCAGCGCAACTTTGTGTATGAGGCGCTCAACAAGATTGACGGCATCTCGGTGGTTAAGCCGCGCGCGGCGTTCTACATCTTCCCCAAGATGGATGTGAAGAAGTTCAACATCACCGATGACGAGCAGTTCGCCCTCGACCTGCTGCACGAGAAGAAGATCCTGATCACGCGCGGCGGCGGCTTCAACTGGGCTGAGCCCGACCACTTCCGCATCGTGTACCTGCCGCGCATGGAAGTACTCAAAGAGTCCCTCGAAGACCTCGCCGACTTCTTTGACCATTACCGCCAGGCGTAACGGCAAAGGTAGCCTGTAATGAAACGGTCGGCCCGCAACGGATGCGGGCCGACCGTTTTCTGTCTAAGCCCGTGCTGTTAGCGCTTGTCTCGTTGAGCGGGCGAGGTTCGCGTGTGAGCGGTAAGTTCTATTCCAAAATGGAATACAGTGGGCTTAAGCTGGAATTGATGTCCGGGTACCTGCTTTTCTAGAATGTTTTCAACAAGATGAAAGGCGGTTCCAACCAATGATTATCGATGCAAATTCCTACTGGTTCGACGAGCACATCTTTCATGACGAGACGCTCTGCGAACAGTTTTTGGCCGAGGTACCCCGCGCCTATGACACCGAAGGCTATCTGACCATGAATTCCGCCGGCAAACGACAGATCGTGATCGAGATGCCCGCCGGTTCTCCGGGTCTTAACTACATTGAGGGCGACTACACCCTCGAGAAGCGCTTGGCCGATATGGATGAGGCGGGGGTCGATAAAGCGATTCTCAAGCTCCCCGGCTGCCATGAGTGGATGTCGCTCGAGATGTGCCGGCGTTTCAACGACGGTATGGCTGCTGACGCGAAGGCGTCAAGTGGCCGTCTGATTCCGCTTGTCGCCGTGCCGCCCTTTGGCACCAAAGCGAATTTGGAGGAGCTCGACCGCAGGCTCGACGATGGTTTTGCGGGTGTGCAGCTCTGCGCTCACTACGGCAAGCGCTATCTCGACGACCAGGTCTTCTCGAGCTTTTTCGAGCACCTGAACGAACGCCATGTCACCGTTTACGTGCACCATGTTCCCGTGCCGGTCGAGAACGAATCGCTTCTCGCGTACGACAACCTTCGCCGCTCTTATGGCCGCTGCGTCGACCAAACTACGGCGATCGGCCGAGAGATCTTTGGCGATTTCTTTGAACGCTACCCCAATATCAAGATGGTCCACTCCATGCTCGGCGGCGCATACTTTGCGTTTAAGGAGATGCTGCTGCCTCATGGTCCCAAGCGCCCTGATGCTTCTGGCCGTTTTCAGGTCGATACCGAGATCGTTTCCAGGCGCCTCGAGAACAACATCTATTTCGACATGTCCCATGCTCAGCCCTGGGGCGAAACGCTTCTTGCCTGTGCGGTTGAAGTCCTTGGTGCAGACCATATTGTCTTTGGTACGAGTTATCCCGTTAAACGCGAGTGGCTAACAGAGGGTGTCGCCTGCGTCCGCGCCACAGATTTAAGTGATACGGACAAGGACCTTATGCTTGGCGGCACGGCACAGCGCTTGTACGGCATCGAGTGAGCGACAGATAAAGGAGGGCGTTCGCCATGGATAAGGGAGAGATGAAGGCCGGAGCCGCCCGGGTGGCCATTAATCTAGAGGACGTATTGCCGTTCGACGGTTTCGACGCACTCCGTCATGAAATCTTTGCCCGTGCCTTCGTGGTCGAAGGGATGGGGCGGCGCGCTTGCATCCTTTCACTTGAGGTTACCTCGATCGCTCCGGCCCTACTCGTCGATCTGCGTGAGGTTGTCAAGGATGTCTCCAATTGCGACGGCGCCTTTTCTTGGGTGGTCCCGACCCACACGTTTTCTGCGCCTCACGTGCGCACCCCTGGGCATCTGGCCGACACCGATGCCCGCGATCGAAATGAGCGCTATCGTGCCGCGCTCATCGCCGCGACACGCGCGGCCGTTGGGCAGGCGGTTGCGGGCATTCGCTCTGTCACGCTCGCCTCGGCGGAGGGCTACTGTCCTGTGAACGTTAACCGCGACATTGAGACACCGGCCGGCTGGTGGCTGGGAGTAGACCCCAAGGGGTTTGCCGACCACGCGATGCCCGTACTTGTCGCGAGGGATGCCGAGGGCGGGCTCGTTGCCATGCTTGCGACGGCTGATGTCCAGTCTTCCGTGCTCGACGGATCGCACGATTCTCAGGGGAAGCGCTTGGTGAGCGGGGACCTCTTTGGCTTTGCCGCCATGGCTCTCGAGCGCGAATTGGGCGGAGTCGTGTTGCTGCTACCCGGTGCCGCGGGGGATCAGAGTCCGGCGGAGCGCGCCGTAACCGTTGCGTTCGATTCGACCGGGGCGAAGCAAACGTTAGATGCTCACGAGAGTGGATATCGCATGCTGCATCGACAGGGTCGCGCTATGAGCGATGCGTTGATTGAGGCCGTCCGTGCGGCGCGTGAGGACGATGCCATCGGCGTCGATGCTCGCACGGTCGACGTCCTTTTGCCCGCCCAGACGCGCGCCGACTTCTGCTCATTGGCCCCGCATCGAACTTATGAGTTTCATGCGGCAGGCGAACAGCGTACGAGGGTCTATTTACTTCGGCTGGGAAATGTCGAGTTCGTTGGTATCCAGCCCGAGGTTTCGAGCTCGTTTGGCGCCGCCGTGCGCGCCGCCCGATTCTGCCCCGTGCTCTTTGCCACGCTTGTCAACGGAGGGCAAAAGTATCTGCCGGCCCCCGATGCGTACGAGAAAATCACCTATGAGGCCATGAACTCCGGCTTCGCCGCCGGTTCCCATGAGCGCCTCCTTCAAACCATCCTTGCCGCTTTAAACGCGGCATGACAAAAAGGAGAACTTGCATGAATATCGGACATGCACGCCGCAAGATTACCCCGCAAGGCGACATCTATCTAATCGGATATCGTAACCTCTCCAACCGTCTGGAGCCTGCGACAGGCGTCCATGACGACGTCTTCGCCAACGCGATTCTTTTCCAACAGGACGACCGCGAAGTTTTTCTCTTCAACGCCGATGTTCTCGAGTTTGAGGAGGGCATGGCCGAGGAGGTTAAGACGATGCTCGCCGAGCGCTACGGAATCGACCGTGACTGCGTTCTGCTCTCCGCGACGCACGACCATACTTCAATCGTCGCTTACCACCGCAGCTGGTGGACGGGAAAATTCGACGAGAACTACTACCGCTGGTTCCTCGATACCATTTGCCAATGCTTTGAGGAGTGCCGCGCCAACGCACAGCCCGCGATTTGTCGCTTGGGCAAGCAGGTCATCACCGGTTTCTACGACAACCGCATCATCCCAGGTGAACTCGCCGACAATGAGGTCATTGTCGTATCGTTCTTCGATACCGAAGGCGAGCCATTTGCGGGCTTTGTGAACTGGGCGGTGCATTCCGCTTGCGTCGGACCCGACTGCACGGAGCTCACGAGCGAACTCGCCGGTCTTACCGGCAAAAAGCTCGCTCAGAGTCTTGGTTACTATCCGGCCATGGTCGTCGGTGCTGCTGGCGACTGTAGCGACCGCAATTTTCGTCAGGGACGCGGCATTCCCGAGGTCGAGCGCGTTTCGACCGGTCTTGCCGAGGCGATTTCCCAGATCAAGCTCGATCGCGAGGTCGTTCTCGACCGCATCGAGCCTCAGACGTTCTATCACACCGTTGCCCATGACGACTTTTCGCTCACGCTTAAGTGTGTCGTCATCAGTTTGGGCGGCCTGCATCTCTTTGTGTTCCCGAGTGAGCTCGGCAGCGACTTGGGTATTCGCATGAAGCGCGAATGCCCGGTCGAGGGAATAGTTTGCGGTTACACCAACGGCTATTTCGAGTATTTCCTTCCGGCACGCGAGTACGGCCTCTCCTTTGAGACCGAGCGTACTCAGATTCCCCAGGGCGAACCGGAACGTCTGTGTGACAAGTTCTGCCAGACGACGAGACTTCTCGGCGCAGCAGATTCGCGTCTGTAGACCTGATTGCGTGACATGGGCCAATGAGGCTCGCTGCCATGTGATCGGCATCTTCCATCTTCTCTGCCGTTTCCCATCCCGGGCGTACGTGCGTCCGCGGATTTCAAAGGGGGAAGCGGGTTCCTTGTCCTCCCACGTCGACTACGGAGGCATGAAATCTACGCTATGCCCCGCTCAGAAAAAGGAGAATTCCATGAAATACCAGAAGCTTTGCGATGAAATCATCACAAAGGTCGGTGGTCGAGACAATGTGTTAGACGTGAGCCACTGCATTACGCGTCTCCGCTTCCACCTCAAGGATGAATCGCTCGCCCAGACCAATGAGCTTAAGGCGACGAAGGGCGTCGTTGACGTCATCCAGGCCGGCGGACAGTATCAGGTCGTGATTGGTGCCACTGTCGAGGCCGTCTACAACGACCTTGTTCAGATTGGCGGGTTCGACTCCAAACCCGCACTCGATATCGATGAGGGCGACGACGTCAAAAAGGGCGATCCATTCTCGCGTCTGCTTGCCATCATCTCCGAGATCCTGCAACCGGTTCTTGGCGTGCTTATGGCCGGTGGCTTTATCAAGTCGATGCTCGCGCTCTGCACGGTTGCCGGTTGGCTAGCCAAGGACAGCAATACGTATGTGACGCTCTCGGCAATCGGAGATTCGGTCTTCTATTACTTTCCGCTAATCATTGGCTGGACGTCGGCCAAGAAGTTCGGACTTAAGCCCGTTATGGGAATGGCGCTCGGTGGTATCCTCGTCTACCCGACGCTCGTTGCCCTTATGGGCGGAGATCCGCTCTACACGCTCGGCGCCGGCACGGTCTTCGAGTCCAATGTCTATGGTGATATTTTTGGCATCCCGCTGATCATGCAGAATTACTCATCGACGATTCTGCCTGCGATCTTTATCGTCTGGATTGCCTCCAAGGTGCACAAGGCCCTTTCTAACGCGCTGCCCGCGCTTGTGAGCTCGTTCTTCTCCAACATCCTGACGCTCCTCATTTGCGGCATCCTTGGCCTGCTTGTGGTCGGTCCGGTCATGACGGTCCTCTCCAACATCGTTGCCCAGATCATTCTGATGCTCATCAACGTCCAGCCCGCCCTCGCCGGCTTTGTCATCGGCACGTTCTGGAGCCTGCTCGTCATGTTCGGCCTGCACTGGGGTATCATCCCGCTGTGGTTTCTCGATGTCGCAACCTACGGCTATGACCTCATTAATCCGCTCGTGTATGCAGGCGGTTGTGCCATCGCCGGTGCTGTGCTTGGCATGGTCATCCGAACCAAGGATTCCGAGGAAAATGCTGCCGTCAACATTCCCGCCCTTGTCTCTTCGATTTTCGGTGTCAACGAGCCTGCGCTTTACGCCATCTTGCTGCCGCGTAAGCGCCTTATGTGGGCAACCTTTATTTCCGCTGGTGTAGGCGGCGCCATTGCCGGCCTCATGGGTGCCAAACTCTATGCCTTCGGTGCCTCTGGCCCGCTCGGTTTCCCGAGCTTTATTAACCCTGCCGGCATCGACATGGGCTTTATCGGCCTTGTCATCTCCGGTGTGGTCGCTTTCGTTCTGGCTCTTGTCGCCGCTATGGTGATCGGTACCAGGAAGGACAAGGGCGGTAAGGCACTCAACATCTCGGTGGACTAGTCTTTTTGCGCACTTTGATTAAATATGCCTCGGACGGCGACGTGCCGCCCGAGGCATATTTGTGTTTCGTGCCGCTGCCAGCGTGTTTGCGGACACAAGTCTGCCGTTGTGGGGCAGTGGGATTATGACGGTCGCGCCGCGGTGGAAGACGCACGGTCGCCCTGCAGGAGCTGACGGTAGGGGAGGAAGCCAATGAACGAGACGACAGCCTGCGAGTGCGCGGCGTTTCGCTTGAGGTAGAGCCTGACCTCGGAGGTCGTCGCGGGCTCGAGCGGCACCAGGGCTACCTTTCCGCTGGCGAGCGATTCCGCCGGCTTGCGCATGAGGAATGAGACGCCGGCGCCGCGCGCGACAAGGGAGATGATGTTCTCGGCTCGTTTGCCGGTGAACGTAACACGTGGGCCAAATCCAGCTTCGCGACAAAGGGAAAGGACGAGCTCGCTTACGAACGAGCCTTGGGGAAGCATGAGGAAATTCTCGTCGATAAGGTCGTCTATCTCGACGGCGTCACGTTCGGCGAGCGGATGGTCGAGCGGAAGGACGGCCACGAGCCGGTCGGTCGTAAAGGGAATCTTTTTGAACTCCGGCTCGATGGCGCCGCCGTCACGGATGAAGGCCAGGTCAATGTCCTCGTGCAGGAGCATGCGCTTGAGTGTGTCGCCCTCGCCTTCGATGAGCTCAACAGAATATGAGGGGTTCGCCTGCTGAAAATCGATGACGGCGTCCGTGATCCCATAAGGGGCCATAATGGGGATAGAACCTACGGTGAGGTGCTCGAGCGGCTCACCTGCGCCTATTTGAATGGCGGCAAGATAGCGGTGCTGAAGCGTCGCAATTTTTTGAGCATAGGGGAGAAGCGCTTCACCTTGCGCGGTGAGTGTTACGTGGCGCTTGCTTCGATCGATGAGCTTGCAGCCGAGTTCGTGCTCCATTGCCATGATGTGTTTGGAGAGGGTTGATTGCGACATGAAAAGCAGTTCCGCTGCATCAAGAAACGTGCGTGACTGCGCTAAGATGGCGAATTCGCCAAAGCGGCTGATATCCATAGGGAGGCCTCCGGTACCCTCATTTTGGCAGGTGGCCTAAACCACGACGCCGTTGCAGTGGTCGATTTCGTGCTGGATGATTTCGGCGGTGTAGCCCGAGAAGTTTTTGATGCGGTGGACGAAGTTCTCGTCCAAATACTCAACCTTAATGCGGCGATAGCGGGTACAGGGGCGCTCGCCGATCAGCGAGAGGCATCCTTCGCTCGTCTGATAGGCATTGACCTGCTCAAGAATTTGAGGGTTGTACATCAGGAGTGTCCTATTGCCGTCCTTTACGCAGATGATGCGCTTGCGCACACCGATCATGTTGGCGGCGAGCCCCACGCACTCGTGCTCATGCTCGTGGAGTGTATCCAGGAGGTCCTGCCCGGTCACGGCATCGTCGGGTCCCGCGTCTTCGGAAGGCAGGCGCAAAAAGAACTCGGATTTCATGATGGGCTTAATCATGGCGGGCTCCTCATGTCTTATGCTTTCGTGGACTTTTAATAATAGCGCGGAAGGAAAGCTGCGCGTCCGCGTTACAATCTTTCAACGTTGGACCATGTTGCCAGATTCGTCGTGTACGGCGTCTGGCGTAAGTCTAGGGCTCATTTTTCGCCCTGGACTGTTCCTCTGGGGCGATGCGACTGTCGTTCCAAGAGGAAGGAAATGCATGGGGAGCAAATCTCAGCAACAAGTTCAAGCAACGCCATCGGCCACTGCGGCGATTCTCGTCGTTATGTATATTGCAGCCTTTGTTGCCGCGTTTAACGAGAACATCATTAACGTGGCGTTGCACGACATTATGGCAGCCTTTTCGGTGAGTGCCACCACGGCACAGTGGCTCGTCTCGGGCTACATGATTGTGACGTCGATCTTTACGGCCATCATGGCCTTCCTATCCGGCCGTTTCTCGACGCGCAAGCTGCTGTTTTTCGCATGCGGATGTATGGTCGCCGGCGAAGTCCTGTGTCTGATCGCTCCGTCGTTTAGCGTTTTGCTGCCAAGTCGTATTTTGCAGGCTGCGGGATCGGGCATCTTGTTTCCGCTCATGATGAACGTGGTGCTGTCTTGCGCCCCGCGCGAGAAGCTCGGTCTGTACCTTAGCCTGGGCGGTGCCTGCATTACGCTAGGGCCGGCGTTTGGACCCGTAATCAGCGGTCTTATGTGCACGTTGTCCGGCTGGAGGGCGGTGTTCGTAGTGCCGCTGGTGGGCGGCATTGTGGTCGCTGCGGCGGGCGTTAAGCTTGTTCAGAATGTCGGAGAGCGCTCGAGCACCACGCTTGATATTCTGTCGGTTGTTTTGCTCGCCGCTGGCATTACGGCATTTGTGTATTCCGTAGGCGAGTTCTCGACCAATCTGATTGCCGGCATCGTGACGCTTATCGCCGCCATTGTGCTGCTCGGCCTGTTTGCGGTCCGTCAGCTCAGGCTCGAGCATCCAGTGCTTAACGTGCGTCCCATGGCGAGCGTTCGTTTTTGGCCTGCGTGTTTGCTTGTGGTGGTGTCGATGATGACAACGTTCTCGATGAGCGTTTTGTTGCCGCTCTATTTTGAGGGCGCATACGGCATGACCGCACTTGTTGCGGGCTTGCTCATTTTGCCGGCGATTGCCTGCAACGCCGTGACCTCGATTGTGGGCGGACGCGTGATGGATGCTCGCGGCGCATGGCCGCTGCTGCCGGTCGGCTTTGCCCTGATTGCCGTGGGGCAGATTGCAATCTCGATGACGGCGGCAAGCATGAATATCGGCGTCGTCGTGGCGCTGACCGTTGTGGTGTATGCCGGAGTCGGTTTGGTGCTGAGCCCCTCGCAAACGGCCGGCTTGGAGACACTGCCTGCCGCTGAGCACCCTCACGGAACGGCATTGCTCAACACGTGGAACATGATTGCCGCATCGTTTGGCCCGTCACTGTTTATCGGCCTGCTCTCGAGTTCTGCTGCGACTGCCGGCGCGGCTGGCGCTGCGACCGACGTTGCCCAGGCGATCGGATTTGCAGCTGCCGTGCGTGTGGCGGCTGTAATTGCCGTGGTCGGGTTCGTGGCGTCGCTGGTGTACGCTCGTCGCGAGTCGTACATGTCGCATTAATGTGTGCACATAGATTCTGCAGCTAGATTGGATGGCGACACCATAAACTAATGGACGTTTTGCCGAGAGGCATGAATGTTTAAAGCGCAAAGAGTGCGCGACGGGCCCCGCGAATGGGGCGATGATGCCCGAGAGGGCCAAGAAGGAGTCTCATGTCCGAGAACGAAGAGATCATGAACGAGACCGAGAACGAGACCATGACTGCCGAGGTCGAGGCAGTCGAGACCGTGGAGACCGAAGCTGCCGAGGTTGAGGCTGCTGACGAGGTTTCCGCCGAGGAGGAGGCCGAGGTTGTCGAGGCCGCCGTTGATTACGATGACGAAGAGCTGATGGACAAGATGCAGAAGGCCGCCCGCCTGCTGCGTAGCCGTCGCTTTGCTATTTCCAAGGAGGAGGAGGCCAAGGCCGAGCGCATGGCGAACATCGAGCGCGCCATCAAGCTTCTTGACCTCAAGCCCAAGATGGAGCAGAAGGAAATGTCCGACCTGCTGGGCATGCGCCTTCGTGAGCTCGATGGCCTGATGGCCGAGGCCGAGGCTGCCGATCTGGTCGGCCGCATCGACGACGCCGAGGGCGATATGCGCAAGATTGTTGTCTTCGCCGCCGAGGATGCCGCTGAGGGCCTGGTCGAGCTTGCTAACAAGAAGGAGAAGCTCCTGCCCGAGCTTTCTTACGAGGAGGCCACCGAGCTGATGGCCGCCCTCGATAAGGTTATCGCTCCGCTCGTCGCCATGGGCCTGGACGAGGATCGCGGTCCTCGCGGCGGCCGTGACGACCGTGGTGGCCGTGGCGGCGACCGTGGCGGTCGCGGCGGCTTTGGCGATCGTGGTGGTCGTGGTGGCGACCGTGGCGGTCGCGGTGGCGATCGTGGCGGCCGTGGCAGCTTTGGTGACCGTGGCGGCGACCGTGGCGGTCGCGGCGGCTTTGGCGGCAACCGTGGTGGCTATGGCGATCGCGGTGGCAACCGTGGCGGCTTCGGCGGCAACCGTGGTAACGACCGTGGCGGTCGCGGTGGCGATCGTGGCGGCCGCAACGGTGGCGGCTTCCGCGGTAACCGCTTCTAGTTGGGTTACGCGGTTTTACCAAACCGCGTAACTAGTTGACGCTGCGCGCCCACCAGAGCGACAACTTGTCATTCAAAGAGGACGGCATGACCAGAAGGTCTATGCCGTCCTCTTTTCATGCCAATTTGTTCGCTCTGGTGGGCGCTCGCTGTCGGTGCCAAAACATCGACATTGCCATGATCCAGACCTGCTAAAAGATAGTCGTTGGGGACGTTCTTGTTTGACTGGTCATTTAAGAACGTCCCCAACGACTACGTAGCATGAGAGTGGATAATCTCCCGGTATGAGCCCATATTCATGCTCAAGGTGGGAGATTATCCACTCTCGTTTCGTTTGTTGATTTCGATGCCTACATTTGTAGGAACAGTTCGTGGAGGCGGGTGTCTTCGTCGAGTTCGGGGTGGAAGGTTACGCCGAGCTGGCTGCCCTGACGGGCGGCGACGATACGGCCGTCGACTTTCGCTAAGGCCTTTGCGTCGCCGTGGACCTCGACGATGCGGGGCGCGCGGATAAACGTCAGCGGCACTTCACCGTCGATGCCAGCTACCTGCCCCTTGGTTCGAAAACTGCCGAGCTGCCTGCCGTAGGCATTGCGCTCAACGAGCACATCCATGGTTGCCAGGCGCGGCGTGCCCTTATCGTCATGGGCGGCAAGGTCGTGAGCCAGCAGAATCAGGCCGGCGCAGGTGCCCAGGACGGGCATGCCTTCAACAATGCGGGTGCGAAGCTCCTCGAGCATGCCCAACTCATCAAGCAGCTTCCCTTGAACGGTAGACTCGCCGCCGGGAAGTACCAGACGGTCAAAGTCCTGCTTCAAATCAGCCGCCTGCCTCAGCTCAATACAGCGCGCGCCCAGCTCGGATAGTCTTGCCTCGTGCTCGGCAAATGCGCCTTGGACCGCCAGCACGGCGACCGTTTGGTCTGCATAATCGCTCATGTGCGATCCTTTCTGCTGGACTAGCGCCCGCGCTCCTCCATGATAATCTCGATCTCGTCGGCGTTGATGCCCACCATGGCCTCGCCCAGGTCCTCCGAAAGCTCAGCGATGAGCTTGGCATCGGTGAAGTTTGCCACGGCCTTGACGATGGCGGCGGCGCGCTTGACCGGGTCGCCGCTCTTAAAGATGCCTGAGCCGACAAACACGCCTTCGGCGCCCAGCTGCATCATCAGCGCGGCGTCGGCGGGGGTCGCTACGCCGCCGGCGGCAAAGTTCACGACGGGAAGCTTACCCGTGGCATGGACCTCGCGCACCAGCTCGACCGGAACCTGCAGTTGCTTGGCTGCCTCAAAGAGCTCGTCGTCGCGCAGGGCAACAACGTCGCGGATCTGCTTTTGGATTTTGCGCATGTGACGCACGGCCTGAACGACGTCGCCCGTACCCGGCTCACCCTTGGTGCGAATCATCGTGGCGCCCTCGGCAACACGGCGCAGCGCCTCGCCCAGGTCGCGGGCGCCGCAGACAAACGGCACGTCAAACTGGGTCTTGTCGATGTGGTAGACATCGTCGGCAGGGGAGAGGACTTCGGACTCATCGATGTAGTCGATCTCGATGGCCTGCAGGACCTGCGCCTCGACGATGTGACCGATGCGGCACTTGGCCATGACGGGGATGGAGACGGCCTCCTGAATGCCCTTGATCATCTTGGGGTCACTCATGCGCGACACGCCGCCGGCGGCACGGATGTCGGCCGGGATGCGCTCGAGAGCCATGACGGCGCAGGCGCCTGCCTCCTCGGCGATGCGTGCCTGCTCGGGCGTGGTGACGTCCATGATGACGCCGCCCTTGAGCATCTGCGCGAGTTCGCGATTGAGTTTGACGCGATCGGCCTTGCTGGTCTGTTCTGCCATGGTTGCTCCCTTGGTTGGCATGTGCATTGCTTGACGGAACATCCTATCGGGGAGCTGGGTATGGCAAAATACTCAGTTTTCGAGATAATAATAAGGTCAGCTTAATATCAGATTGAACAGCTCGATAAGGTCAGGTGGCAAACTCATGCTTGACTACAATTTGGAAAAACGTGGTGAGGCATCGCTCTATGAGTATGTTTACCAGCAAATTCGAGATGATATTGTTGCTGGACGTATTGTGGCGGGGGAGCATCTTCCGTCTAAGCGCGCCTTTGCCAGTCATCTGGGAATCAGTGTCATTACCATCGAGAATGCATATAGCCAGTTACTCGCTGAGGGCTATATTTGCTCAATGCCGCGTCGTGGCTACTACGCTTGCGAGCTTCCGGATGCACCGGTTTTGGCTTCGGCTGCGGAGGGTATCGACCGAGATGCCGTTTCTGTGGGTCCCAGCGCGCATGATGCCAACGGACAGGTTGAGCTGTTCGATGCACTTTCTCCTTCCGCTTTGGAGGCGGCGCGGCTTTGGCAAAGCGCACTACGGGCGACGCTGGCATCCGAAGACGAGCGCGAAATCTTTTCGCCCGCACCGGCGCAGGGCACCGCTCGGCTGCGACGCGCAATTGCTCACCACCTGCGTGGGACAAGGGGCATGAATGTCGATCCCAATAACATTGTTATCGGCGCGGGCGCCCAGCTGCTCGATACCATGTTGGTTCAGTTGCTTGGCGCTGACAAGGTGTATGCCGTTGAGGACCCGGGCTATTTACGTCTGACGCGCATCTATCAGGCTATGGGCTGCAAAGTTCGACATATCCCGTTGGATGATGAGGGCGTGGACTTGAGCGCTCTGCAGAAAACCGGGACCGATGTACTTCATCTGATGCCGTCCCATCAGTATCCGACCGGCCTTGTGACGAGCATTGCGCGGCGCTATGCGCTTCTGAGCTGGGCCGCCGAGCGACCAGGTCGGTATCTCATCGAAGATGACTTTGATTGTGAGTTTCGCCTTGCCGGGAAGCCGATTCCCGCGCTCGCGTCGATCGATGCCGCCCAGTCGGTTATCTACACCAACACGTTTTCGAAGAGCCTTTCATCGGCGTTGCGTCTAGCGTACATGGTGCTGCCCGATGAGCTGATGGAGCGGTTTAGGTGCAACCTTGGTTTCTATGCCTCGTCGGTGAGTTCTGTCGACCAGGTCGCTTTGGCTCGTTTGCTGGAATCGGGTGATTACGAGCGGCATGTGAACCGCGCGCGCGTTCGTGCTCGTGAGGCGCGTGATGGCCTGATGGCGCTTGTGCGGAAAGCGTTTCCGGCAGGGGAGGTCTCGATCGAGCAGGCAGATGCGGGCCTTTACTGTACCGTTGCCCTGGCCGAGGACAAGGCGGGGGAGAGTTTCGCGAAGGCTCTCGCTGGCGCTCGTATTTCCTATGTCAATATCGCCGATTGCCTGTGGACGGGTGATCGGGCATCGACTAAGAACGCTCCATCTCGCGTCCTCATTCAATACGAAGACCTGAGCCCTCAGTCGCTCGTTGTCCTTCAAAAACAGCTGCAATGAGGCACGAAAAAGGCCCGAACCAATACGGTCCGGGCCTCATCGAGCTTGAGGTTATGTCTCAGGCGGTTGGCTTAGCCAAAGTAGCGCTTAAGCAGGCCGGCAAAAGCTTTGCCGTGGCGGGCCTCGTCACGAGCCATCTCGTGCACGGTGTCGTGGATGGCATCGAGGCCAGCGGCCTTGGCGCGCTTAGCAAGATCGGTCTTGCCGGCAGTGGCGCCGTTCTCGGCCTCAACGCGCATCTCGAGGTTCTTCTTGGTAGAGTCGGTCACGACCTCGCCCAGGAGCTCAGCGAACTTGGCGGCGTGCTCGGCCTCCTCGTGGGCAGCCTTCTCCCAGTACAGGCCGATCTCGGGATAACCCTCGCGATGGGCGACGCGAGCCATGGCCAGGTACATACCGACCTCGGAGCACTCACCCTCAAAGTTGGCGCGCAGGTCGGCAACGATATCCTCAGAGACGCCCTCCATCTTGGCGACGCCCACGACGTGCTCGGCAGCCCACTCGAGCTGGCCCTCCTCCTGCTTCAGGAAACGAGAACCGGGAACGCCGCACTGGGGGCACTTGAAGTCCTCGGGCAGCTGGTCGCCGTCGAACTCTTCCACATAACCGCAAACGGGGCAAACAAACTTCATGATTCGATCCTTTCGATCGATGGCGATTGTGCACTCGTCCGGTCCCGTAAGGGCCCTCTCCGGACGTGCGTCTTGACGAGTTCTATTATCCATAAATGCAACCAAAAGTGAAGCCTATTAGGAATGATTTTTAATAAAACAATTTTGAGATATGAAGATGTTGATTGATTAACGATTGGCAGGCCGTCTTTGACCGCCGCTGAGTACAATCGGGCGAGCAAATGTTGACCTATCAACAAATGAAGGAGTTTCCTTTATGCATCTAGCCCGTCGTGCCTGGTGCCGAACATATCAGACGGTTTTTCGCATTGCATTGCCGATCCTGCCCTATACCGAGCCGCGCATTTTAGAGCATGCCGAGGATGTGCCCGCGGTGCTTCAAAAGCGCTCGATCCAGAAGGTCCTTATCGTGACGGATCCCGGCATTGCCCGTCTGGGGCTCACGGCACCGCTCGAGACGGCGCTCGCATCCAGGGGGATTGGCGTTACGGTCTATGCCGAAACGCGTGCAAACCCCACGGTTTCAAACGTGGAAGAAGCGGCGTCCCTGTATCGAGAGAGCGCCTGCCAGGCCATTATCGGCTTTGGCGGAGGATCAGCCATGGACTGCGCCAAGGGCGTGGGCGCACGCATTGCGCAGCCAAATAAGCCCATCAACAAGATGCGCGGCCTGCTGCGGATTCATCGTCGCCTGCCGCTGCTCATCGCCGTTCCCACTACCGCCGGTACGGGAAGCGAAGCCACGCTTGCGGCGGTAATTACCGATGACGGGACGCACTACAAATACCCCATTAACGACTTTGTGCTCATCCCGCGTTTTGCAGTCCACGACCCCGAGTTTACGTGCGGCTTGCCCGCTTCCATTACGGGGCAGACGGGCATGGACGCCCTGACGCATGCCGTTGAGGCCTTTATCGGGCGAAGCACCACGCCCTATACGCGCAAGATGGCGCGACAGGCGGTGCAGCTTATCCACGACAATTTGCTCGAGGCCTATGAGCATGGTGACGACATGTGCGCTCGTCGCAATATGCTTTTGGCGGCGTATAAGGCGGGCGTTGCGTTTACCCGCTCCTATGTCGGATATGTGCATGCCATCGCGCACAGTTTGGGCGGCCGATACGGAATTCCGCACGGTTTGGCCAACGCGATCATCCTGCCGCACATGCTTCGCGCTTATGGTGACGCCGCCGCCCCCAAGCTTGCCGATCTTGCTCACATGGCGGGCATTGCGCCGGCTACCGCGCAGGATAGTCTTGCGGCCGAGGCCTTTATCGATTGGGTCGACCGCATGAACGAGGCCCTGGGAATCCCCAAATATGTTTTGGGCATTCGCCGCTCTGACATTCCCGAGATGGCGGCGCATGCCGATGCCGAGGCCAATCCGCTATACCCCGTTCCGTTTCTAATGGACCGCTTGGAGCTCGAGCATATGTACGAAGTCGTTGCAGGTGGTATGTTTGAGGACGAAAATTAGGAGGGTCCATGAACACCGAGGAAATTGCGCGCATCGTCGGCGATCAGCGCGCCTACTTTAAGACGCACGCCACGTTTGATGTCGATGCTCGACGTCGCGCGCTCGTGAGTTTACGCGATGCGGTGCGGGCCCACGAGGCCGATATCGCCCATGCGCTCAAGACCGATTTGGGGAAGTCGCATGACGAGGCCTATATGTGCGAGATTGGTACGTCGCTTTCCGAGATTCGACATCAGATCGCTCACGTGGCTCGATGGAGTCGTCCGCGCCTGCGTCCGTGCGATCTCGCTAACGCCGTGAGCGTGTGCAAAACGCAAGCCGTGCCCTATGGCGTCACACTCATCATGGCTCCGTGGAACTACCCGTTTTTGCTAACACTCGAGCCGCTCGCCGGCGCCCTTGCCGCGGGCAATACCGTGGTCATCAAGCCGAGTGCCTATGCTCCGGCATCGAGCGCGGTGCTCAAGCAAATCTGTGAAGAGGCATTTGATCCGTGCCTGGTGACGGTTGTCGAGGGCGGGCGCGCCGAGAACGAAGCGTTGCTCGATGAGTGCTGGGACAAGATCTTCTTTACCGGTAGCGTTCCGGTCGGCAAGCTCGTCATGGAGCGCGCAAGTAAAAACCTTACGCCCGTGACGCTTGAGCTGGGCGGAAAGAGTCCCTGTATCGTGGATGCGACGGCAAACTTGAAGGTTGCGGCACGGCGTATCGCCTTTGGTAAGTGGCTCAACGTGGGGCAGACCTGCGTGGCGCCCGACTACCTGCTGGTCGATGCGCGCGTGCACGACGAGCTGCTGGACCTTATCAAGGAGGAGGCCCGCCGTATGTTTGGCGAGCATCCGCTCGATAACGAGGACTACGGGCATATCGTCAACGCCAAGCATTTCGCGCGCGTACGCGGGCTGATCGACCCCGATAAGGTTGTGCTGGGAGGAACGGCGCGCGAGTCGTCGCTCAAGATTGAGCCGACGATCCTAGACGGCGTGGCGCCTGAGGACGCCGTGATGCAGGAGGAGATTTTCGGCCCCATCTTGCCGGTGCTGACGTTTGAGAGCCTAGACGAGGCCGAGACGTTTATTACGGATCGTCCGACGCCGCTGGCCCTGTATATCTTTAGTCGGGATCGTGCGGTTCAGCAGCGCTTTGTGCGCTACGTGCCCTTTGGCGGCGGCTGCGTTAACGACACCATTATGCATTTGGCCACGAGCCATATGGGCTTTGGCGGCATGGGGGCGAGCGGTATGGGACAGTACCATGGACGTGAGAGCTTCGATACGTTTAGCCACAAGAAGAGCATCGTGAACAAGGCAACGTGGCCGGACGTGCCATTCCGCTATGCTCCTTACGCAAGCTGGAAGCACAAGTTCGTGCGCATGTTTGTGCATTAGAAAAGGGCGCAGGTAATACGAACAAGTGTTCCTATTACCTGCATTTTGCGTTAGACTACTGTTATGGAGCACGGATGGGCCAACTCCCTTTAGAAGGGATTTGGTATGAACGTAGGCGATGTTATTTCGCCATTGGCGTTGTTGATTGCGGCTATCGAACTCGGTCTGTTTATCGGCCGAATGAAATAGCCGCCCCCGCGTAAGCGAAGACGGCCACTTCTCACGATGAAAACGTGTATCGGAGTTGGCAAGACCCGCGGCAACGGGTGCCATCCGTGTTCCTATCTTATCTGCAAGCGTTCTGTCGCGCAAGCGTTGAGGCAAACGATTGAAGGACGCAGACAGGATGTATTTGTGTCCGCACGGGACCGTAGACTTCTCAATAAGGTTACACACCGGTTTATCCGGCCGTTAGAGGAGCTGCTATGTACGAGCCTTCGCGTGTTCTTCTGTCATTTCACATTGCAGGATTTCAGTATGCCGATGGCGCCTTGGTCTTGGGCGATCTTAAAGCGGGCGATAAGCTGACGCTGTGTGCCGAGCGCGATAATCCCCATGACCCTGAGGTGGTTGCGATTTATTACGGCAACACCAAGCTTGGCTATGTTCCGGGAAACGAGGTCGGCCCACTGTCCTTGATGATGTATTACGGCCACGAGGACGTATTTGAGGCCCGCGTGCAACAGGTTGCCCCCGAGCGCAGCCCGTGGCATCAGGTGCGCGTTGGGCTCTATGTGGTGGATGCTCGCTAATCGGTATGGGAGACTGCCATGTTTGACGACGATGACCTGTTCGATTTGACGGATGATCCGTTTGAGTGGGATCTGCTGCTCGACGACGATGATCTGGAACAGGACCGTAAGAAACGGCGGGACAAGAAAACTCAGGGTGACGCTTCGAAAAAGCAAGACAAACGCAGCCGCGGCCCGTTCGGCGGGCTCTTTGGCTAACCGCCGTATCGCTGTGTCTGTATACTTAGCACGAGTTTGACGCGTTGCGAAATGAGGGCATAGACGATGATGTGGTTTACCGCCGACCTGCACCTGGGCGATACGAATATTTTGCACGACATGGACCGGCCGTTTGGCTCGGTCGAGGAGATGAACCGCAAGGTCATCGATGCCATCAATGAGTGCGTGGCTGCGGACGACCGCCTCTATATTCTGGGTGACTTTACCTATCGTTTGCCCTTGGCGGAGGCGGTGTGCCTGCGCGAGCGTATCGAATGTCAGAACGTGACGCTCATCCGCGGTAACCATGACGGCGACTGGGAAGATTCCGACGTACCGCAGATTTGGGAAGACGTGCGCGATTACCTGGAGATTGCTCCCGGCTATGCCAAGGGCCATCGCCTGGTGTTGAGCCACTACCCCATGCTTAGCTGGAATGGCAAGGCGCGTGGCGCCATCATGCTACACGGGCATATTCACAGCAGAGGAGACCGTACCAACGCGCGCAACCGCGATCGCGAGCGCCCTATCTTTCGCTACGATGTCGGTCTCGATGCCAACGAGTACAAGCCCGTAAGCCGCGATCAGATTCTTAGCTTCTTTGGGTTATAAGGCGCCAGAGCCACCACAAAGGGGACAGGCACCTTTGTGGTGGTTCTGGCGCCGTTGCCATTATGGCGGCGGCGCCTTTTTTGTCCGCGCGGCGCGGTAGAGTGTAGCCGGTTGATATTTGCGTCCATCGAGGAGCTGCTATGAACGAGATTAAGTGCCCGCATTGCGGCGAAGTTTTTAAGGTCGATGCGTCTGGCTATGCGGATATTGTCAAGCAAGTGCGCGATGCCGAGTTTTCGCGCGACCTGGATGAGCGTGTGAAGGCAGTCCAGCGCGAGGGCGAGCAGGCGCTGGAGCTTGAGCGCTCGCGTTTGACGGCTGCCTTGCAACAGGCAGAGTCTCAGCGCAACGCTCAGCTTATCGAGCAGAAGAACGCTGCGGCTCAGAAGTTGGCACAAGAGGTCGCCACGCGCGATGCTGAACTCGCCGAGCTGCGCGCCAAGCTCGAGGGCGCTGCCGCAGAGCGCGAGAGTGCAAGTCAGCGCGCGGCGGTTGAGGCCCGTGCCGACGCTCAAAAGGAGAATGCCGAACTCCAGCGTGAGATTGATAGCCTACGTGCGCAGCTGGGACGCAAAGATGACGAAGCAAAGCTTGCCGAAGCCGCGGTACGCAATGCGACTCAAAATGACCTCGCCGCGCGCGATGCTCAGATTGCGGAGTTGCAGGCAAAGCTTGCCGCCGCAGATAAGGCTCAAGAAATGGCACTCGCAACTGCTGCGGCCGAGGCGCAGCGTAAGCTCGAGGCTGCGCAAAACGAAGCGAATCGTAAGCTTTCCGATTACCAGACAGAAGTGCGTGAGAAGTTCTCGAATGCTAAGACTCAGTCCGAGCGCGAGGCCGAGGGCCTTCGTGCACAGCTTCGTGAGCAAGAACTTTCTGCAAAAATGGAGCTGTCGAAGGCGGTCGCCGCGGCGGAGCGAGAGCGCGATGAGGCACGTGCCAAACTGACGAGCGAGCTGGCGGTGCGCGATTCTCGCGAGGAACAGGTCAAGGCGGCACACGAGCTCGAGCTTGCGCAGGCCAAGCGCGCGAGCGATGACCTGATTCGCTACAAGGACGAAGAGATTGAGCGCCTTAAGGACATGAAGGTCCGCCTGTCCACCAAGATGGTGGGCGAGTCGCTCGAGCAGCACTGCGAGACCGAGTTTAACCGTCTGCGCATGACGGCGTTTCCTAACGCGTACTTCGAGAAGGATAACGATGCGTCCGAGGGCACCAAGGGCGACTTTATCTTCCGCGAGTGCGACGCAAGCGGTAACGAGGTCATTTCGATTATGTTCGAGATGAAAAACGAGAACGATGAGACCGCGACCAAGCATAAAAACGAGGACTTCTTTAAGAAACTCGACCACGATCGCCGCCAAAAAGGCTGCGAGTACGCGGTGCTCTGCACGTTGCTCGAACCCGAGAGCGAGCTTTACAACGCCGGCATCGTGGACGTGAGCTATCGCTACGAGAAGATGTACGTGATTCGCCCACAGTTTTTTATTCCCATGATCACGCTTCTTCGCAACGCCGCCATGGGTTCGCTGCGCTATAAGCAGGAACTGGCAGAGTACAAACAGCAGAATATCGACGTTACGAACTTCGAAGCCAAGATGGAAAAGTTCAAGAATGATTTCGGTCGCAACTACGAGATCGCGAGCCGCAAGTTCCAAACGGCGATTGATGAGATCGACAAGACGATTAGCCATCTGCAGAAAACCAAGGAGGCGTTGCTGTCCTCCGAGAACAATCTGCGCCTAGCCAACAAGAAAGCCGACGATCTTACCATTCGCAAGCTCACGTGGGGCAACAAGACCATGAAGGCGGCGTTTGACGAGGCGCGCGGGGCTGCGACAGAGACAAACGATGAGCCCGCCGAGGCGGATTCATATGAGGTCGAGGATGCCGAGTAAGGCATAGCATATAGTGCAAAAGTGGGGCCGCTGGCGATGTTGCCAGCGGCCCCGTTTCGTTCCAGTATGGTCGGCTAGTTCTCGAGCAGGTCCTCGATAAAGCCGACGCGGTAGTTTTTGAAGATGACCTCGCCACCGTCTTGCGTGGCGTCCAGATCGACATCGCCCATGATGCCAAAGTCGTGATCGCCATCCTCGTCGGCAAAGATCTGGTGCACGTGCCATACGTGCGCGGTCTTCTCGTCGGACTCGTCAATGGAAAACATCGCGGCGCTGCGGGCATCTCCGTCGGTGAGGATTTCCTCGTGCTGCTCGTGGTAAGCGTCGAGTGCTTTTTGCCAGCGGATCTCGCTCATGCCCCAGTCGTCGTCGAGCTCGCCCAAGTCGCGAACGTGCTCGCGGGCGGCAAGGGTCACGCGGCGGAAGAGCGCGTTGCGCACCAACAGCGTGCAGCCGCGACGGTCCGCCACGACCTCGTCGATGCCCTGCGGCGGCGCAGCATCGAGGGCTGCCGGGTTGCCGGCGTTCTCCCACTCATCCACCAGGCTCGAGTCCACCGAGCGCACCACAAAGCCCAGCCACGAGATAATGTCGCGCAGGCGCTCGTCGCGCTTCTCGATGGGCACGGTGCGGTCGAGTGAACGGTAGGCCTCTGCTAGGTAGCGCAGCAAAATGCCCTCGGAGCGGGCGATGCCGAGCTTTTGAATGTAACCCTTAAAATCGCTCGCGCTTTCCAGCATATCGCGCAGGACGCTCTTGGGAGAGAGCTGGTAGTCGTTTGCCCAGGGCACTTCCTGGCAGTACTTGTCGAAGGCGGCATCGAGCAAGTCCTCGAGCGGCTTTTCGTAGGTGACATCCTGGATGCGCTCCAGGCGTTCCTCATATTCGACGCCGTCAGCCTTCATTTCGGCCATCGCGCGGTCGCGCGCGGCGCGCTCCTGTGCGCGCAATACCTGTTTGGGGTCCTCGAGCGTTGCCTCGACCATCGAGATCAGGTCCATGGTATAGGTCTCGCTCTCGGGATCGAGCAGCTCCAGCGCGGCAAGCAAAAACGGCGAGAGTGGCTGATCGAGCGCGAAGTCCACGGGCAGATCGACCGTCAGCGCATAGTCGATGTCTGGTGCGGCGTCAGCCGGGGCGTCGGGTGCGGGCGGCACCTCGGTGCGAACGACGACGCCGGAATCGATGAGTGTGGCGAAGATTTCGTCGGCGCGAACCTCGAGCTTAGCTTTTTCCTCGGGAGTCTGCAGGCTCGTCTCGATGAGGTCGTGTACGCGGGCTCGGGCATCGCCGCCCTGCTCGACCACGCTAATCACCATGGAGTGTGTGATGCGAAGGCGTGGCTTGAGCGTCTCGGGCTGCGTCTCGATCAGGCGCTCAAAGGTCTGCTTGTTCCAGGTGACAAAGCCCTCGGGGGCCTTCTTCTTTTTAATCTTGCGGAGCTTCTTGGGGTCGTCGCCCGCCTTGGCCATGAGCTTGGCGTTCTCGATCTCGTGCTCCGGGGCCTCGGCGATGACCATGCCCTCGGTATCGAAGCCCGAGCGGCCGGCGCGACCAGCAATCTGATGGAACTCGCGGGCGCGCAGACGACGCATCTTGTAGCCATCGAACTTGGTGAGCGCGGTGAGCACTACGGTGTGGATGGGTACGTTGATGCCGACGCCGAGTGTGTCGGTGCCGCAGATGACGGGCAGTAGGCCCTGCTGCGCCAGGCGCTCGACCAGCAGGCGATAGCGCGGCAACATGCCAGCATGGTGCACGCCGACGCCGCATCCAAGCAGGCGCTTGAGAATCTTGCCAAAGGCCGTCGAGAAGCTCGTGCCTTTGGCAGCTTCCTTAATGGCCTCGCGTTGCTCCTTACTAGCGATGCCAAAATTGGCGAGCGACTGTGCCGTCGCAAGGGCGGCATCCTGGCTAAAGTGCACGATATAGAGCGGGGCCTCGCCGCGGCGCATGGCGAGCTCGACCGTGCCCTCGAGGGAGGTCGTCACATAGTCGTAGCTCAGCGGAACAGGGCGCGGGGCATCGACGACCAAGTCGCAGGTAGCACCGGTGTGTTCCTCGAGTGAGGCGGCGATGGCAGTGACATCGCCGAGCGTGGCGCTCATGAGCATGAATTGCGTGTGGGGCAGGGTGAGCAGCGGCACCTGCCAAGCCCAACCGCGGTCGGGGTCGGCAAAGTAGTGGAACTCGTCCATGGCCACGCAGCCCACGTCGGCATCTTCGCTCTCGCGCAGTGCGTCGTTGGCAAGGATCTCTGCCGTGCAGCAGATGAGGGGTGCCTTGGTGTTGATATGCGTGTCGCCGGTAATCATGCCTACGTTATCGCGGCCGAGCACCTGCACAAGGTCGAAAAACTTCTCGCTGACCAGAGCCTTGATGGGAGCCGTGTAGTAGCAGCGCTTGCCCTGCGCCATGCCCATAAAGAGCATGCCCAGCGCGACGAGCGATTTACCTGATCCGGTCGGTGTTCCCAAAATGACGTGATCGCCGGCAGCCAGGTCCATGAGGGCTTCTTCTTGGTGATCCCACAGCTCAATGCCGCGGTCGCTCGTCCATTCAAAGAAGCGTTCGAAGGCTTGATCGGGCGTGAGCCATGGTTCGGGCTCGCTGCCGTCCTCGGGCTCCCACCAGGTGGGGGAGAGCGCGCCGAGCGAGCCGAACTCGGCTTCGGTTCCCGTGCCGCCCGAGAATGAGCTGGCGGCCCCGGCGCCGGAGACGCTGCCGGCGGCGGTATCTGTCGTGGTCTGTGCCATGTGGTTGCTTTCTCTCGCGATTGCCCGCCAACTATTATGGCGTAGCGGCGGCGCGGGGTGCCAGCGCGCGAGAAAATGCAGGAAATGGGCGTTCTGTCCGGCCGTTTGGTGCGGTTGCCAGCTAAGTGAGTAGACTTTCCGCGATGTCGCGAGCACATGGCTTTTGCGTAAGGGCTCTACCTGCGGTTTTAGTTTTCGTTATGTGGGTTGTGCTTGGCTATTGCAAAAAAGTCTACTCACTTAGGTTTAAGGGCCGTTCGCTGGCGCCTATTTGCGCTTGTTTGCCGACACCGCGACCATCAGAGGTCCCTAGGACTCTTGCGGCAGGCGCTTCTTGCCTTTGCGGGCGCGGTTTCTAAAGTTCTCGACGGCCTCTTCCATGCCCAGAGGTACATAGGTGAGCTCATCGAGGTTGTCGGGCAGGTAGCAGGCAAGGCTTTGCTCCTGCACGCGGCCCGCCGCGAGCTGTTCATCGCTAGGCTGCGCGCCGGGTGTGGCGCAAATGCCATAGACGGTGGCGCCCATCTCGCGCGTGCGGCACTCGTACTCGGTCTCGGGGTGCTCGGGATGGTCGCGGCGGACGTCGTCACTTACCCAAAGCGTATCGTAGCCGGCCGCGGCAAACTGTCCCAGGGCGTAGTCGCGCAGAGGCTTGCTGTCGGTTCGCAGTGTGACGGTGGCGCCGACTGCAAAGAGCGGGCGATAGAGCATCAGATGGTCGACATGGACGAGTCGTTTTTTAGCGTACTTGGCCTTGGGCTGCGGCGTGGGAAAGTTAATGGTGATGGCATCGAGCTCGCCTGCGGCAAATAGCTGTGGCAGCGATGCGGCGCCTCGGGGCAGGACGAGTGCGTTGGATAGCTCCTGCTCGCAGATTTTCTGCGCGGCATAGGCAATGCAGATGGGCTCCTGGTCCATGCCGATAAAGAGGGTGTTTGGCTCGTGGGCCGCGCGCTCTACAAGGTACGTTCCCTTGCCGCAGCCAAGATCCAGGTGAAGGTGTTCGAATGGCTTGCTGCCAACTGGCACACAGACTTCACGCCAATCTCCGGCATAGGCCTCGGGGTTCGTCTCAATCGCATCGGCGTAGCGCTCCAGGCGCTCCTCGAGCACAAAGTTCTTAGGCGTGCGAACGTGGACGGCTCCCATGAGGCTCCTTGGTCATAAATATGGAACGCATAGCTGCGCGTTCCGTCAATGGGTTGAAAAGGGTGGGCATAGTTTGCCCGAAAGACGCGGCACGGCTCGGCGGCGAGTCGTCGATGCCTACAGGCGCTTGAGGATCACATAACGGTTGAGCTCGCCGCTGCGACCGTCGGCATGGAAACGCTCAAGCTCGCGCACGGGGACCTCGCCGCTTTTGTAGAACGTACGGACGCCGCGCACCAGGTCGGTGATCTGCTGATCGTCAAAGTGATGGCAATAGCGGTAGGCGTGGCGGTCGTTTTGCCAGCCAATGAGGTGGTCGCCGGCTTCAAACTGCGCGGAATCGTAACCCTCAAACGGCGGGGTGAGCTCGGCGCGGGCTTCGGCTCGAACGGCCTTGCGCGCCATGCGCTCGTCGTTCATAAACTCCCAAAAGCTGATGGCGATGATGCCGCCCGGGCGCGTTTGCCGCACCAGGGCGTCGAGCACGCGTACGCGGTACTCGCACGACGGCACGTGGTGCATAAAGCCAAAGCAGACCGAGATATCGGCGAGCGGGGCGTCGAAAAGCACGTCGGGTGTTTCGGCGGGGTTGAGCTTCATGAGGGCGTCGAGCACGTCGAGTTCCTGGAAGTGCAGGTTGGGAATGCGCAGCGCGTGGCCATGTGCATCGATGGCCAGGTCTTGACACGAGTCGACGCCATAGAACTCAAACGGGCAGCTGGCATCTGCCGAGGGGTTTGCGCCGTCGACGCCCTTGGCGGCAAGTGCGCCGCCGGCGGCAAAGTTTTCGAATCGCATATTGCCGCAGGCGAGATCGAAGACGCGGACGGGATGCTCGATCGTGGCGACGTCGAGCTGTTCGAGCGCGATGTCCATGGTGCGCACCCAGCCGGGCCACGGGGCCTGGCGCGTATCGGAAAAGGAGGCGGAGTGCTCGCGATAGAACGTGTTGTTGAGCTGGATGAGCGATGAGGCGAAATCGCGGTTCACGGCGCGGAACTCCCTCCGTTGGCGGTGCGGAATAAACAGTATGACCATACTACCGTTAACGCCGCAACGGGGACAACCGAGCTGCGGCTCATTGCTTTGTTTGGACACATTTCCGCAGCTCATATGTGCCCGCAACCGCCAGTTGTCAAAAATCTCACTAGAATAGGTGGCATGCTTTTGGCGGTGGCGGATAGATTTTTAACTGTGCAAGGCGCCTTAAGAACAAAAACGGTCCGGCGGCACGGCTGGCATCACATAGGAGGAACCATGAATGTAGAAACTGCGCAGCGACTCGCCGACCTTCGCCGCAGCAAGGGCTTTAGCCAAGAAGGGCTGGCGCGAAAGCTGGGGCTGTCGCGCCAGGCGGTTAGTAAATGGGAGCGTGCGGAGAGCTCGCCCGATACCGAGAACCTGATCTCGCTCGCCAAGCTCTATGGTGTGAGTCTGGACGAGCTGCTCAATCCGAGCGATGAGATTGAGGACGATATCGAGTTTGAGAACGAGGACCGCGCTCGTCAGCGCGAGGCCGAGGCGGCAGAGCGCGCCCGCACCCATGAGGCGGCGGCGCGCGCCACCGAGGCGGCAACGCAGGCAAGTGACGCGGCAGCCAAGGCGGCGCAGGCGGCAAGCTGGAGTGCGCAGGCTGCCAATGCGGCGACGGCTCAGGTGACGGGTACCGGTGCGGCTGGTCCGACTCCGGTGAAGGGTCCGTTCCAGTCATTCCCGTATTGGGCCGTGTGCTGGCTGCTGTTCTTTTTACTGATGTTCCTGTTTGGTGCCGGCCCCTTTGCTGCGCTGATCTTCTTCACGATTCCCATCTATCACTGGGTGGCGCGTGCACTCGATGGCGATTGGGCGCGCGGGGATATTCAGGTTGGTCCGGCACCGGTGGCGGTCAGGGCCCAGGGGAAGGATACTTCTGCGGAACCTGATGCTGACGTGGCTACCGCGGCCACCGCTGAGCCATGTGCCAAAGAAGGTGACAAATGATGAAGCTTTCGCATGAATCCAAGCTGCGCCTGGGCGTCGGCATCGGAGCGTTTGTACTGATTATCGGGCTTGTTTTTGGCGTTTCGCGGACTTTGATTCATTTTGATGGCCCGTGGGATCTCGACGATGTTATACCCGGCTTGTCCGGTATGGACGACGTGGTTGATGACGACGATTTTATGAACGATGGCGGTAACTATTCCGCTCGGCCTCAGCAGCTTTCGTGTACGACCTTTGATGCCGATGAGTTTCGCTACCTCGATTTCGATATCGATGCGGCTACGGTGGACGTCAAGGTTATTGATGGTAACAAGGCTCGCGTTATCGAGCGGGGACGCGTTGCCAATGGTATGGATGCCTCCAAGGCCGCGACGCAGAACATCGCATCCGTCGAGGACTCGACGCTCAAGGTTTCCCAGTTTGGAAGTGATGACGGTAAGGCAATCGATCGCTCAGTTACGGTCGAGCTGCCGCGCCGTGTTGCCGAACATCTGAAGGGAGTCAACGCACACGTGGGCTCGGGTGATCTGCAGATTGCCGGTGTCACCTGTGATGGTTTCGACCTTTTCCTGGGTGCGGGAGATGTAGAGTTTGCGGGCAGCGTGACTGATGCGCTCAGTGCTGAGGTCGGTTCGGGCGATGTGACGTTCGAGCTCTACCAGGCCCCCGCGAAGTCGATGGACGTGAGTGTGGGCTCGGGCGATGTGGAGATGATGGTTCCGAACTCGACGGGCTTTAAGGCGAGCCTTACCTTGGGCAGCGGCGACTTCGAGAGCGATTTCCTTCCGCTTGGCTACGACGGCGAGACCATTTTGAATCTTGAATTCGATAACGGCGATAAGTCTGCTACGTATCGTTTTGAGGTCGGTTCGGGCGACATGTCATTTGATTCAGAGTGACGGGCGGTTATCGAAGACTTATATACCATAGCTGCGCTCTTTGATGGAGGCGTCGGGGCCATGACGGGCTCCGGCGCCTTTGCCTTTACAATGGGGGCATGGAACAGATTATCTTGAACATACTCGAGGCCCTGCGCCGTGGCGAGACCGTGGACGACAAGGCACTCGTCAAACTGATACATGCCGAGGCGCGCCGCGAGGGTGCCGACAAACGTGACCTGGCCAAGCGCCGCTTGCTGCCGTTTTACCAGCGGGTCAAACGTGAGGAGCCGGTTCGTTGGGCTGGTTGGAATGTCGATGCGGAGCTGGAGCGCCAACTGCTGCAGGTGCTGCGCATGAAGCCGCGCCGCACGGCTTCGGGCGTGGCGACCATTACCGTTATCACCAAGCCCTGGCCGTGCTCGGGCGATTGCCTGTTTTGCCCCAACGATCTGCGCATGCCTAAAAGCTATCTGCATGCCGAGCCGGCGTGTGCCCGTGCGGAGCAAAACTGCTTCGACCCGTATCTGCAAGTGAGTGCCCGTTTGACGGCGCTTTCGCAGATGGGGCATGCGACCGATAAGATTGAGCTCATTGTGCTCGGCGGTACCTGGAGCGACTATCCGCAAGGGTATCAGGCGTGGTTTATGTCGGAGCTTTTCCGCGCGCTCAATGACGATGCCGTGGCTGGTGTGGCGGCTAACCCCATGTTGGCGCGTCCGGGCATCAGCCGTGCCGAGGCGGGGCGCCTGCTCGATGACGCGCCCGCCGATGCGCTGCCGCCGGTGGTGGCGGAGCGTCGCGAGCGCTATCGGGCTGCCGGCATTGCGACTGACGAGGCTGAGCTTGCTGCCGGCGTTGCCGACGAGCAGGAGCGTGTGGATGCTGCCGTGGGCGGCTATAACCGCGCGGTGCGTCGTCTGTACGGCCCTGGTACGCCGTGGGGCGAGGTTGCCGAGTGGCAGACGGCAACGATGGAGGAGCTCGAGCGCCAGCAGCACATCAACGAGACGGCGAAGCATCGCGTGGTGGGGCTCGTTATCGAGACGCGCCCCGATGCCGTGACGCCGCAGACCCTCACGCTTATCCGCTGCCTGGGCTGCACCAAGATCCAGATGGGTATTCAGAGTCTCGACCAACATTTGCTCGATATCAACGAGCGTCGTATTTCGGTGGCTCAGATCGAGCGGGCGTTTTCGCTTGCGCGCCTGTTTGGCTTTAAGATCCACGCGCATTTTATGCTTAACTTGCTGGGCGCCACGCCCGAGGGGGACAAGCGCGACTACGAACGCTTTATGACCGAAGGGGCCTTTATGCCCGACGAGGTCAAGGTTTACCCGTGCGCGCTCATCGAGGGCTCGCGTCTGGTGGGTTGCTATGAGCGTGGCGAGTGGCGCCCCTATACCGAGGACGAGTTGCTCGATGTGCTGGCCGATGACATCGTGGTGACGCCGTCGTTCTGCCGTATCAGTCGCATGATCCGCGATTTTAGTTCCGATGACATCATGGTGGGCAACAAGAAGCCCAACCTGCGTCAACTCGTTGAGAACCGCCTGGCTGCTCGGGGTGACGGTGCAACGGTGCGTGAGATTCGCTATCGCGAGATCAGCACGGCGGGTGCCGACTTGGATGAGCTATCTCTTGATGAGGAAGTGGCGTACGAGACGCCGGTGACTTACGAGCGCTTTTTGCAGTGGGTGACGCCGCAGGGCAAGATCGCGGGCTTTTTGCGGTTGTCGCTGCCCGACCATTCGTTTGTTGCCGCGCATGCGGACGAGTTGCCGACGACGCCGGACGAGGCGATGATTCGCGAGGTGCACGTGTATGGCATGGCGGCGCGCGTGGGGGATCAAGGCCAGGCGGCGCAGCATCACGGGTTGGGGCGTTTGCTCGTAGAGCGTGCGTGCGAGATTGCCCGAGATGCGGGCTATGCGCGCATCAACGTGATTAGCGCGATTGGCACACGCGAGTACTATCGCCATCTTGGATTTTATGACCATGGCCTTTATCTGCAAAAGGAGCTCTAGATGAACAAGTCGAGTGTTTCTGCCGGCGTCGTTGCCGGCGTTGCTCTGGGAGCCGCGGCGCTTGGTGCGGCCGCTGTCGCTGTTCGTGCTGCCTGTCTGCAGGTTGCGCGAACCCGCAATGGGTTGGCGCGCGTGAAACGCGTGCACGATGAGGGCGGCGATGAGATTCGCGTGCTCGTGCAGGGCGGCGTCTACCAAAGCGCAAGCTATGTTGGCGATCGTTGGGCAGAGCCCGTCTTTGCGTATTATCGTGCATTTGACGATGCGTTTGAGGCCGAGGACGCAATGCGTGACGCTTATGGTCACGGTATCGACCGTACGCTTATGCTGGGCGGCGGTGGGTTTGCCTATCCCAAGTTCGCGCTGATGTCGCACGAGAGCTTGCGCATGGACGTCATTGAGTACGATGCCGAGATTACGCGCCTGGCGCGCCGTTGGTTCTACCTGGACGAGCTGGAGCGCGCGGTGGGCGACCGCTTGCGGGTGATTACCGCTGAGGCTCGCTCATATCTGGGCGTGACGAGTGTGGGCCATCGTCGCTACGACGTGGTCGTGAGCGATTGCTTTGGCGGTGCCGAGCCCGTACGCGAGCTGGCGACGGTTGAGGCGTTGCGTTTGGTGCGGGGCAGCCTAAATGTCGGTGGCGTCTACGTTGCCAATATCGTGAGTGCAAACGAGGGGAGCGATGTGGCGTTCCTGCGCGACTGTGCCGCCACGGCGCTTGAGGTGTTCGACCATGCTTGGGTGGTCCCATGTGGCGATGCGGAGTTCGGCGGCGAGGAGAACCACCTGCTTATCGCCAGCGACGGCGACTACGCCTTTGCCGAAGCTGTGCCCTTCGACACCGACTTCCTCGGCACCGTCCTTCACGACAAGTAAGTCTTTCCGTCCCAAAAGACTGGTCTTAGGCGTGGTCGCGCCAGCTGAGGACGCGCTGCTTCATGCCCTCGATGTCGAGCACGCCTTCGGCGAAGCCTTTGCGCACGAGCTCCTCGGGAACGTACTCGTCGTAGCGATCAAAATAAGGTACCTCGCCGGGATAGACGAGCTCGATGGGGTCGAAGTCCTTTTCGGCCTCGGCTGCGAGCACCTCAAAGAACGTCTCTTCGTCGGCCTTCATCTTAAACTGCATAAAGTATGGACGCGACGGATCGAGCCCGCGAAGGCCCAGCTCCGCGGCACACTTAATCTTGAGCATACGTTCGAGCGCCAGAAAGGCGTAGCTGCCCAACCAGGGGAAGAGTACCCAGGTGTCGCCACCCAGGTTGATGAGCGGTTTGGTCCCCGCACCCGAAATCTCGGCGGTATGACGAGCCTGTGCAAGGCGTGCCCGTGCGTTGCCCATGAGGTACGGATATGCCGCGTGCTCGTTGAGCGCCTTGCGCATGCGCTCGAGTACATGCGTGTTAATGTCGCCGGGGCAGTCGCCAAAGTATGCCGGCACACGACCTTTGACTTGCGTGGCAAAGACGGTGTGTCGCTTCCAGTCCACTTCCTCGACTATCCAGCAGTGCCCGGCTATGGCGATGCGCTCACCGGGCGGTGGCGGATTGACGATCGCGCCCAACTCGGCCGACTCGCTGCGAACGGTGAACTCCTCGTTTTCCTGGAACACAGCGTAGAACTTAAAGTTGTTAATGATGCGCTCGCCCGCGAGACCCACGATGAGCCCACCGCCCTCGGTGACCTGGATGTGGTCGATCTTGATGAGGTGGCGCAGCAGTACGCGATAGTCATCGGCCGAGACGCGGTGGAAATAGCTGAGCGTGAGCACGCGCTGAGCAAGCTCGGCCGGCGTGAGCTCGCCGGTGCTGGCGAGCGTCGACATGGTCTGGTGGTAGAGCAGGCTGTAGGGGAGTCGATCGAGCTCGGGCGGCTCGACCCACTTTTCCTCGCGATAGAGTTGTACGAGCGCGATGCCCTGCAGGAGCTTCCACGGAATGGTCTCGGGCATCATCGTGCGCGGCTCGGGCTCTTCCTCGCGCATGACAAACCACATCTCGGGCGGAAGATCGCGGCGTCCCGTGCGGCCCATTCGCTGCAAAAAGGAGCTGACGGTAAACGGCGCGTCGATCTGGAAGGCACGCTCCAAGCGGCCGATATCGATACCGAGCTCCAGCGTAGAGGTGGTGACGGTTGTCTGTGCCTGCTCCTCATCGCGCATGAGTTCCTCGGCCGTTTCGCGCAGCGATGCCGAAAGGTTGCCGTGGTGGATGAGAAAGCGGTCGGGCTCGTGTCGACTTTCGCAGTAGCTGCGCAGCATGGAGCACACGGCCTCTGCCTCCTCGCGTGAGTTGGCAAAGACCAGGCACTTGCGGCCGCGGGTGTGTTCGAAGATATAGCCCATGCCGGGGTCGGCGTTGTCGGGCGCCGTGTCGGTGGGGTTGAGAAGCGCCTGCTCGGTCGCTCGTGGGATGTCGACTTCGCCCTCGGGGGCCGAGGAAGTGCGACGGTCTTTGGGAGCGGCTTTGCCCCGTGCCCGCTCACGACGTTGACGGCGCTCCTCTTGTGTGAGCTGTCCGCTGTGACGCATGTCTTGGGCGCCGGCGGGCAGTGCCGCGGATGCCGCCGCCTCGATGCGCTCGCACGCAAGCACTTCGGCCTCTTGAGGACCCGTGCCTACGAATCCTCGCTGCTGAGCCTGGGGACCCGAGTTGTAGAAGTGCTCCATGGAGATGCGCCACACGCGACGCGGTTCCTCAAAACGGGGGATAACGCAGTCGCGTCCCGTTCCCTGCGAGAGAAAGGCACCCGTGCGCTCGGGGTCGCCGATGGTGGCCGAAAGGCCAATGCGGCGGGGCTGCACGCCTGCCATGCGCGAGAGGCGCTCGATAAGACAGAGCGTCTGCCCGCCGCGGTCGCCGCGCATGAGCGAATGAACCTCGTCGATGACGACGTAGCGCAGGTCGCAAAACATGCGCGGGATCGCCATGTGCTTATGGATCAAGAGCGCCTCGAGCGATTCGGGCGTAATCTGAAGGATGCCGCTCGGCTTTTTGATGAGTTTGGCCTTGTGTGACTGCGAGACATCGCCATGCCAGTGCCAGACGGGGATATCGGCTTCTTCGCATAGGTCGTTGAGGCGGACGAATTGGTCGTTGATGAGCGCCTTGAGGGGGCCAATGTAGAGGGCGCCCACGCTTGCGGGCGGGTTCTCCCAAAACTCGGTCAGGATGGGAAAGAAGGCCGCTTCGGTTTTGCCGGAAGCCGTGGATGCCGTCAGGAGCACATTATCTTGCGTGTTAAAGATGGCATCAGCTGCTGCAACCTGGATGGAGCGCAGGCTCTCCCAATCGTGGGAGTAAATGAAGTCTTGGATAAACGGGGCGTAGCGGTCAAAGGCGTTCACGGGGCCTCCCTTCAAAAGCGAATCTCTCAACGCGGTGGGCAGTGGCTTGCTGCATTAATGCCTCGACGTTTGCCCAGATAAAACCTGCCAAAATAAACCTGTCCCTTTTTGGCAGGTTAGATGGTGAATTCGGCGAAGTTACGGTCGCCGCCTGCGGTATCGGTGTCGCCTGTTGCGGTTGCTGGCGCCAGCGCGTCACCGCCGACGCTTTGCAGCAGCTCGGCTACGTTGGCGTCGGGGTTCTGGCATAGGATGTCGAGCAGCTCGATAAAGTCACGAATAACTTCACGCGGCGTCAGATGCGTATCGGCTCCCACACGACCGAACTCGATCTTGAGGAAGTCCACCAAGTCGTTCTCGGTAAGCGTGGGCGTCCAGCCAAAGTAGCCGGCGTGAATTTGCATGAGTTTTTCGATCAGCACCAGCAGCTCCTCATAGGTGAGTGGCTGCAGGCGGATGATGGGTGCGAGCATGTCCTTAAGGTCCTCGCGCGCAAAGCGACCCTGAGCGAGTCGGCTGCGCAGAGCCTCGTAGGAGAACACGCCGCGGCGGCGGTCTTCGATGGAGGTTGGAGTGCCGCCCATGATCATGCCCAGGTACTGCGCCTTGCCCTGGAGCGTGTCGTTGTACATGGTCAGGATCTTCTCGTAGTTATATTGGCGCGTAATCGCGTTGGGAATCTTGTACAGATTCACGAGCTCGTCGATGAGCACCAGCATGCCCTTGTAGCCGCTGCAGACCAAAAAGCGCGCAATGAGCTTAACGTAGTCGTACCAGTCGTCATCGCTGATGATGGTCGAGGAGCCCAGTTCGGCGCGAGCCTCGCTCTTGGTGCGGTATTCGCCGCGGATCCATTTGGTCACGCGGCTCATGGTCTCTTCGTCGCCCTCGGATACGGCCGTGCGATAGCGGCGGAGCATGCGGGTGAAGTCAAAGCCGTGGACCATCTCCTCGAGCGGGGCCAGTTGGGTATTGACGACCGACTCGTCGACGTCGGCACACGAGGCGACCCAGCGATCCAGAATAAGGCTGAGCGCACCGCCCTCGGGGCGCGTCTTGGTCGATATGTTGCGGATGAGCTCGCGGTAGGTGGCAAGGCCCTGCCCCTGACCGCCTTGCAGGCGGCGCTCGGGCGACAGGTCGGCATCAGCGACGACGAATCCCTCGCCCATGGCGTGCGTGCGGATGGTCTGGAGCAAAAAGCTCTTGCCGGCGCCGTAACGACCGACCAGAAAGCGGAAGCTCGCGCCACCGTCGGCGATGAGACTCAGATCGGTGAGCAGGGCGCGGATCTCGACCTCGCGCCCTACGGTGATGTAGGGAAGGCCGATGCGCGGGACCACGCCGCCCTTGAGTGAGTTGAGAATGACGGCGGCGACGCGCTTGGGCACGCGGGGTGCTGCGGATGCGGTATCACTCATGGTCTAGGTATCCTCTCACGTCTGCTTCGTAATCCTCGATAATTTGCGGTCCTGCCGCGCCGAATTCGATAATGGTGTCTCCCACCAGGTCAAAGAGCGCCTCGTTGATGCTGTCGACGAGCATGTCCTCGCTCTGCCCCGATTGCACTACCGCCGATTCCGCCTGTACTGCGTTGTGCTCGAGCAGCGCGCGGAGATAGGCGTCTGCGGCAGGCGTGAGTTCGTTCGTGGCGTCAGCGGGCGCAACAGCTGCGAACGCGGGCGTCGGCGCGAGAAGCGGTGCCACGACACCAAACTGTTCGGTGGATATGGTTGGCTCGTCGGTCTCGTCCTGCCGAATGGGTGCCGCGACCGCCTCGACAATCGCGTCGGCTACGGGCTCGGCTTCCGGTTGCCCTGAGTCCGCTGCCTCAGCTTCTGCGGACGCGCCGTCCTCGCGTTCCTCATCGATCAAAAGCGCTTCGCGCGTTTGCGCAGCGGCGCTCCGAATGTGCCCCAGCTGACTCAGATCGATATCGATCTTGACGGGCTGGTGTGCGGCATCCCATGAAAGCCATGCCACGATCTCGTCATCGATAATCTTGGCCAGATATTTGGGGACCTTTTCTTCCTTAAGGGGATGGGCGGGGTCCAGCGCCAGGCGCAGGCGTTGGTCGCAGGCGCGCATCATTTCACCGAGCTTGCTGCTCTTTTGCCTACTACCGTGGATACGCATACATTCCCAAAAGCCGTTTTGGCAACGGTAGATATGGATGGGGTCCAGGCGGTATTCGCAGTCCTCGTGGCGCTCGGGCGCAAAGAATACGGCCGAGGCAAACATGGTGTAGGGCATGGCCGTCTCCTCCCCAAATAAGCTCGCCACGATGCCGGTCTTTCGGTGCGTGTCATAGTAGCGCGCCATACGGACATATACGGAGCACGCCACGTGGCGCAGATCGCGGTGGTGGCTGCGGTCGAGCCGCGAGTTACTTAGGTTGTACGTGGAGAGGGCGTTGATGGCGGCCATGAGTCGCTCCTCTCGCACCTCATCGGGCGGAAGGGGGAGCGTGGGCTCGGAGGTTTTGCGACGCTTAGGGGTCTGGCCGGACGGTGCCGGCGCTGGCACAAGGTCTCGTGCCGCGTGCCGCAGCTCGATAAGGGCATTATCGAACATGACGGTTTTAGAGTCACGAAGCAGCTTGGGGTCGAGCGCGTGGAACACGGCGTAATCCTGCAGCCACACGCGCGCAAACCGGTCGATGCCGGGCTCGAAGGCGCGGTAGGCATCCCAAAAGGCCTTGATCTTGTTAAAACCTTCGAGCGGATTATCTACGCCAATGCCGCAAATCAGCTCATAGAGATACAGAAAGGCAAAGGATGTAGACGTTTCCTCGACGGTTCCGCGGCGCACTTGGGCGCGCCAGGTAAAGTAGCCGCGCAACTGTCGATCGCTCATGGCATTGTAGGTGGGAAAGTACGACTTAAAGGTGCCGTTGTAGGGGCAGTCGTCCTCAAAGTCGGCCATCAGCAGGCCTTGGCGGTAGAATAGCTCGGCTTCCGAAAGCCAGCGACCCGCGCCGCCTTTGGGGTCATCCTGCCAGCGCGATATCTCGCGCATCTTGCGGTATTGGTCGGGGAGGAAATTCTGCATCTGTCGGCCGGTTTTGAGAATCGGCTCGTCTGCGTAGATTTCGTTTGAGAAGCGGGCGGACTGATGGGTCCGGGCCTCGGCCATAATGCGCTCGATGAGCATCTTGATGTCCTGGTCGGCCACCGCTTCTCCTCTCCTAACGCAGCTTCGGTGACCTCATATCATAGCACAGCATCAAACAGATGTTCGAGATACTGCTGCGTAGATAGATTTAGAACAGGAGGGCGTAGATGACGGCGATGACGACGGAGGGGAGCATATTGGCCGTGCGGAAGGTCTGAGGACGGATGAGGTTGACGCCGACGCAGAAGATGAGCATGGAGCCTACGAGCGAAAGGCTGTCGAGGGCTGCCGTAGTCATGATGGGGGAGAGTGCGCCGGCAAACAGCGTGATCGTCCCCTGGAACACGGCGACGGGCAGGGCGGAGAAAATGCAGCCGCGGCCAAGCGACGCCGTCATGGTGCAGACGATGATGCAGTCCAGCGCGCCCTTGAGGGCAAGCGTGGACCAGTCGCCGAGCAGGCCGTCCTGGATCGATCCCACAATGGCCATGGCGCCGATACACACGGTGAGTGAAGTCGAGACAAAAGCGTTGGTGAACTCGTTATCGCCCTCGCTGCCGGTTTTGCGCTTGAGCCATTCGCCAAGGTTCTCGATGGCGGCCTCCAAGTTGATGGCCTCGCCGATGAGCGAGCCGAGGGCGAACGAGACAATGAGCATGGTGGTACCAGTGGTCGCCAGCGCCTTCCCATCGATGATGAGCATCTTTTGCATGGTGCCGCCAAGGCCGATAAACAGGACGCACAGCCCCGATGCTTTCATGAGCGTGTCTTGAATGCGCGGTGTAATGAAGCGGCCGCCCGCTAATCCCAAAAGACCGCCCGCAACTAAAAGCACAACGTTGATGATTGTTCCCAAGCCCGGCATGAGCCCTCCTGTATTGATGCCAACGTGGCAATCGTAGCAGAACGAAATGCGAGGCACATCGCGACTCATCTAATACGTTATATAAGTGGTATTAGGAATGGTGCGCAGCATTTAAGCCTCAGGTGGTTGTCGGGACATAGGGATAGTAGTCAAAGCGCAACGTCATAAGCCGCTGTGGGGATTCAATAGCCGCGGCGATGATATTGGCATCGCGGGCACGATCAAGCCCTACGAGTTCGATCTGATACGAGACGTCTTGCATAATGTCCAGACGTCGCCAGGCGAGGAGTGTGTCGCCATCGAATTCCAAGGTCTTGCCTCCGTCTGGGGTAACGGCGTATAGACGCAGCTTGGCGGTGGTTGCAGGTTCGACAACCGTGACCTTTTTAATTTCGTTTCGAGTATTCTTGGCGCCCAACAAGGTGAGCAGTGTTGGGGCCACGACCTCGCCCGATGGCAAAAAGACGACTTCGATGGATTCGGGAAATGCGATGATGGCCGACTTGCGGACGGGCTGATTGGCGGCGGCAACTTCGATGTTCGCAGCGTCGATGACCTCTGTGTGGTCGAGCGCGGCAAGCACGCAGCAGTTACCTTCATCGATCTCTTGAGGATTAGCAAGCCCCAGACTGTCTGCGAGCTTGGGATCGTTTGGATCGGTAGCGGGCTCATTCGGTGCTTCGAAAGAAGCTGGGACGCTGTTTGTCGGCGACGGCGTGTCGCCCGCACCTGCTTCTTTGTCCGCGCTCTCTTCTTGTATGGTTGCGTTGATGGGTTCGTCGTTTGAGGGGAGCGTCTTGGCGTCAAGCGCGGAGGGGAGAATTCCGATGGCTCCTGATCCGTTCCACTCCATTTTGAGAAGCGCCGGGTCGGCAAGAATGCGTTGCCTGCTTTGCGCGTGGGCATCGATTTCAATAGGGCCTGCCTCTATCCCTCGCGTAAGGCTGAGTGATCCGGCTGGCTTCTCGAAATGAGCGTCTGTGTCTTTGGTGCTGACGGCGTAGAACAGCAGGGACGCTTCTCCCGCCGCGATGGCATCGGTGTCGGCTTTGGTCAGCCGCAACGATGCCGTGAATGAGAGGGTGGGCTGCGTGTCGTCTGCATTCGCGGCGGCGCAGCCCAGACATATACCGCCTCCTTTCTCGAAAAACGTACCGTCGAAGGCGACCTTCGCTCCGTTCGCCGAGTCATCGACCGAAGCGATGTCGATGCGCAACTCCAAATCGCACGGATCGCCATCTGCATCGAGCACAACCGAGCGCCACGTGCAGACGGCGCACCCCGCCTGGGAGCCGTTTGCCTTGTTCGAACGATTGATATCCACGACTATCGAACCGTCCGTATTACGACGAAGGCATCCCGAGGTTGAGATTGCAGCCTGTGCGATCGAAAAACGCTTGCATGCAATGGCGCTCGACGGATTTGATGCGGAGCTTAGGGCTGCTGGTAAGGAGTCTGCCATGACGGGAGTCGCCCAAGCGGCGACAGGCGTTCCGGTTGCGAGCGCGCCGCAGAGTGCGACGACGGGCAAAAGATTCTTCGATGCCATGGGGTCTCCTTAGCTAATTTAGTGCGGCCTGTCCGTGTTTTGTTTCTGGCTGCGTTTGATGTGCAGGCCGAGGCTGGCGGTTCCCGCGCCTGCTGCTGTGGCGCCTGCTGCCAAGAGCCATCGTCCATCGCCTGTCTGCGCCAATGGTTCCTGGCGGTCGCCGCGGTCGAGCCCCGAGAGGTCGACCGTCACTTGCGTGGCGGCCTGCGCCTGTTCTTGCTGGGCAAAGGCCATGGCTGGGCCAAACGCTAGGATGCTGACGGCGGCGGCCAGGGCGACGGCCTTATGCCGTGTGCGCACCGGGCTCGACCGTCCAGGTGATCGTTGCAACCTGATCGCCTTCGCCGGTTACGTGGAAGATGTCGCGCGTGACGCGGGCGACGTTTCCGCTTGTCTTGAGCTTAATTTTGTCCTTGCCGCCGGCAATGCCCTGGTAGCCCATGTCGAAGGCTGCGTTCTTGGAAAGATCGAGGCCCGTCCCCTGCATTGCGGCGCTGGCGTTCTGGAGTGCGCCGTCGGGGCCGACCTTAAAGTCGATGGAGTTCTGCGCGGTTCCGGCCTTGGCGTCGGCAGCAATGGTCCAGGTGTTCATGGCGTCGATCTTCATGTTGGTGACATGGATGCCGTAGGCCGAATGATTATCGATGGTGGTCGCGTCTTCTGAGGGGCCCTGGAGCGTGCCGTCGGCCTTGGCGACGAAGGGAATAACCGTCGGAACTTTGAACTCAACGTTGTCGATCTCGGTCCTGACCATTACTTTCGTGGTTCCAACGCGCCCGGCTGCCATAGCTGGCGTCGGGGCGGCGCCCATTGCGAGCGCGAGCGCGAGCCCTGCGCCCACGACGAGCGCTCTGGCTCCGTTCATGTTCCTGGTGATGTCCATGGTCGTTCCTTTCTATTCGCCGCGGGCCGTCCCCGCGATGATTGGACGAATGCTGGTGAATTGCGTGCGGTGCCGCGTCGGCCGGAAAAGCTAGTTCTCGGCTTGCTCAACCCGCACCTTGACACGTGTCGGATTGCCGTGGCTGTCGAGGGTCTTGGCATCGAGTGCCTGGATCTCGATGTACGCCTCGCCTTCTTTGATGTCGCCGGCGGGGCACGTCTCGATTGTCTTGCCGGTCTCGACCACACCGGATTCGTACATGGTCTCGTCGTTTTGGATGACGCGGAATCGCTGGGGAAATTTATTGTCTTGGACGTTTTGCACGTTGACGCGCAGCTTGCCGTCCTCCTGCAGCTGAGCGACCGGCGCGACCGAAATCGTCATCATGTTGTCGCGGACGATAGCGTCGAGCTCATCTTGGATTTCCTGACGCGTTTTGCCCTCGGCCGTCGTAACCGAAGCGCCCGCCTCGGGTACGGGCTGCGACTGCCAAGCGTATAGTCCTACGGCGACAAGGGCGCAGACGATGGCCAAACAGGCAACGATGAGCTTCTTGCGACGACCCAGGCCTACAAAGTGGGGTGGCCTCTTCGCGCTCATGCGGCATCCTTGGTGGTATAGACGCGCGCAAAGGTGGACGGGTCCGCTCCAAAGAGCATGTGAAGCATCAGACGGCGCGAGTAGACGAGCTCGTCGAAGTCGGGAGGGAGCTCGATGTCGTGGATATGCGCGATGTGGTGGGCGAGCGCCGAGAACGACTCGGGGTCGCAGATCACATCGGTGGTAACGTGGTAGACCGTCGTATCGGGGAATACCTCTTCGTCGAAAGGTAGGAGATGGGGATCGTCGTCGACTTCGATGGCGATGCCGTACTGGGGCCAGTAATATGCCATGGGAACCTCCCTGCTTCTGGGCCAAAACTTCTATCGGTTTTGGCTGTCGACGCCGACCGTATCAGCCGCTACTTGACCAATTTCTGACCAAATGCTTGACGGATTGGCGTCTCCGCAGGTAAAAGGCGGCAAAAAATACTCCAACTTTTTTCGAGCGACAATCGCGCGGTCGGCGACGGCGGGGCCATATGTGTCAAAAGCATCGTCTGCCGAGGAAGCCTTGCCGTTCGCCGAATTGCACGAACGTAAAAATCGCCAATTATGGAGACGGTCTCGAACACGTCGACGAAACGATGCGGTAACATCTCCCTGCAAACACTGTAGTTAGCTAAAGGGGGAGTTCGCGTGTCTGCAACCATCAAACCCTTCACCGACGAGTTCGAAGAGTATGGTCGCGATGAGTCTCGCGCATCGGGCGAGGCCTCGAGCATCTCGTTTCCGACAACGGAAGACGAGGTCCGTGCCATTTTGGAAAAGCTCCATGCCGAGCGTGTCCCGGTAACGGTTCAGGGCGCCCGAACCGGCCTTGCCGCCGGTGCCGTGCCCCACGGCGGGCATATCCTCAATACTTCCCGTATGAATCGCTACTTGGGCCTTCGCCGCGATGAACAAGGCCAATTTCTGCTGCGCGTGGAGCCGGGCGTTGTGCTCTCGGAGCTGCGCAAGCAGCTGGGCAAGAAGGTACTGCCGGCCGCTGGCTGGGAGCAGGCATCGCTTAAGGCCTACGATGAGTTTCAAGATGCCCCCGAGCAGTTCTTTCCCACCGATCCCACCGAGGCATCTGCCTGTCTGGGCGGCATGGCGGCATGCAACGCCTCCGGCGCCCGCAGCTACGCTTACGGCCCCATGCGCCCGCATATCACGGGACTCCACGTCGCGCTGGCTGATGGCGATTTGCTTGAGCTTCAGCGCGGCGAGGTTTTTGCCCAGGACCGTCACCTGTCGCTCGTGACGGCAGAGGGCCACACACTCGAGCTCGATCTTCCTGGCTACACCATGCCCAAGACCAAAAATGCCTCGGGTTATTTTGTTGCGGACGATATGGACGCCATCGACCTCTTTATCGGCGCTTGTGGCACGCTCGGCGTTATCACTGAGCTCGAGATTGCCCTGCAAGCGGCACCTGCGGTCGTTTGGGGTGTGAGCTGCTTTTTCGATAGCGAAGACAAGGCCGTGTCCTTTACCGATTCCGTGCGTCCCGTGCTGTCCCATGCCGCCGCTATTGAGTATTTCGATGCTGGTGCTCTGGATATCCTGCGTCGCCAGCGCGAGCAGTCGACGGCGTTTGCCTCGCTGCCGGCGCTCGACAAAGAGGCCAAGGTCTGTGTTTACGTGGAGCTCGACTGCGACGACGAAGTTCAGGCGACTGAGGAGCTGTATCACTTGGGGTGGGTACTGGAGCTTGCGGGCGGCAGTGACGATGCGACATGGGTCGCGCGCACCGAGGTCGATCGCGAGTGCCAGCGGTTCTTCCGCCATGCGGTCCCCGAGAGCGTCAACATGCTCATCGACGAGCGTCGCCGCACGGATCCCACCATCACCAAACTGGGCTCTGACATGTCGGTGCCCAACGCACGCTTGGGCGATGTCATCGCCCTTTATCGGCGCACGCTGGCCGAAAGTGGGCTTGAATCTGCCGCCTGGGGGCACATCGGTAACAACCATCTGCATGTGAACATTTTGCCGCGCGATGCGCAAGACTACCGTCGCGGTGGAGAACTCTTTGCCCAGTGGGCTTCCGAGGTCACGGCCATGGGCGGTGCCGTTTCTGCCGAGCACGGCGTCGGCAAGATCAAGGCGGGCTTCTTAGAGACGATGTACGGTCACGAGGCCATGGTCGAGTCGGCGCGGCTCAAGCTCCAGCTCGATCCCGACGGGCAGCTGGGTCGCGGCAACCTGTTTTCGGAGAAGCTCTTGGATGAGCTCGTCCAGAAAGGGGGCGCGTGAAGATGAGCGATTTCCATATGGTGGTGTGCGTCAAGGCCGTGCCGGGCAGCACCGAGGTCAAGATGGACCCCAAGACCAATACCATCGTGCGCGATGGCAAGCAAGCGGTCATTAATCCCTTTGATGCGAGCGCTTTGGAATGCGCGCTGGCGCTGAAAGACGACTTTATCGGCTTTGGCATGGACGTGCGCGTAACGGTGGTGTCGATGGGCATCCCCGCGACCGAGTTGCTGCTGCGCGACTGCATCGCTCGAGGTGCCGACGACGCGCTGTTGCTGACCGATCGCGCCTTTGCGGGTGCCGATACCCTGGCGACCACCTATGCTCTCAAATGCGGCATCGAGGCGCTCGACGAGGACTTCGATCTGCTCATCTGCGGCAAGATGGCGGTGGATGGCGATACGGCCCAGATTGGTCCCGAGCTTGCCGGTGCCTTTGAGATTCCCTGCGTGACCGACGTGAGCTGCGTGCAAAGCGCGGGCTTTACGACGTGTGGCTCGCTGGCGCTCGTTCACGGATGCGATGCCGGCGAGGAGACGGTGTGTCTTGAGATGCCGTGCGCGATGACGACTGCCAAGGAGATTGGCCAGTTGCGTATGCCGAGTATTGCCGGTATTCGCGCGGCGGAGGAGGCGGACGTGCGCGTGGTCAGTGCCGCCGACGTGAACGCCGACCCCGCGCGTTGCGGTCTTGCCGGGTCGCCGACACAGGTCGTGCGCTCGTTTGTGCCCGACCGTGACCAAACGTGCGAGGCCGTTGAGGGGACGGCGTCCGAGCAGGCGGTAGAACTTGCCAAGATTATCGAGGGGATGGCATAGATGAGCGGACTGATTATCGATAGCGAAGCCTGTATCGGCTGCGGTCGCTGCGTTCGCGCCTGTGCCTCGGGCGGCATCGTAGTGGAAGGCGAGCGATCCAGCCGATGCGCCCGCGTAACCGACGGCTGCATCCTATGCGGTGGGTGCGTCGACGCCTGCCCTGTCAACGCTATCTCGATCGAGCGTGATGAGGCCGCTGGTGCGGTTGACCTCGATGCGTACCGAGACATTTGGGTATTCGTGCAGACCGACGAGCACGATACGGTGACTTCCGTTGCCTATGAGCTTATGGGCAAGGGCCGCGAGCTTGCCGATGCTCGCGGCTGCCGTCTGGTGGCACTGGCCGGCATGGGCCCCGAGGGTTCTCTCGGCGACCTGGAGCATCTGGTTTGCGCGGGCGCCGACGAAGTCCTGGCCTGTCGCGACGAGCGCCTGCGCCAAAACGATGCGGAGGTCTACGCCCGCTTGATCTGCGATTTGGTAGCCGAACGCAAACCCGAGGCCATCCTATACGGTGCGACCGCTTTTGGCCGCGAACTGGCACCCGGCGTTGCTGTGCGTTTGCAGACGGGCCTTACGGCTGACTGCACCGTACTTTCGATGGATACGGAGACGGGACTGCTGCAACAGACGCGTCCGGCGTTTGGCGGCAACCTAATGGCCACCATCGTCTGCCCCAATCATCGTCCCCAGATGGCAACGGTTCGTCCCGGCATCTTTGAGGCGCCCGACTTTGACTACGACCGCTCTGGCACGATCACCCAGATATCGCTTGCGGATGATGCTAAGGCCCGTGTCGAGATCTCGATTCCCGCCGAGGAGTGGGGGCAGCAGGCTTCGATTGCCGATGCCGAGCGCCTGGTCGTGGTGGGTCGCGGCATTGGTTCCAAGAAAAACCTGCCGCTGATGCGAAGGCTCGCCGAGGCTCTGGGAGCCGAGCTTGGTTGCACGCGACCTGTCGTGGAGGCCGGCTGGTTGGAGTATCGCCATCAGATTGGCCAGACCGGCGTATCGGTTTCGCCCAAGCTTCTCGTGAGTATCGGTGTTTCGGGCGCCATCCAGCATCTTGCCGGCATCGGTGGGGCGGAGTGCATTATCGCCATCAACGAGGACCCGGATGCCCCCATTTTCGGCGCTGCCCAGTACAAGGTTGTTGGGGACGCCGTCGAGGTCGTCGAGGAGCTGCTGGCCCAGCTTGAGCGCTAGGCGCGCGCCAGCCAGTCGCGCATCTCGTCCTTTAGGCGGCTCCAGGTTGCCTGCGTGGCGGGGTCGGTAAAGGGCCGCGTAATGCCAAAGGGCGCGTCGAGCAGGCGGTGGATATCGCCCTGTTCGCGCGCCAGCGCGCGGCTTGCCGGATAGACGAGCTCAAACATAAAGCAGATGAGTCCCACCAGGTAGTCTGCGGGCTCGTTGCGTTCATCGCGTGCGACGCAGCGGTGCTCGTCAAAGGCGGCAAGTGCCGGCGACGAGAAACGGCTGCCGAGAAACGTCTTCTCGTCCACCTTGAGGATGGTGTCGACGGTGCTGTCGGCGATGGTGCGCATAATGTCGATCTTGTCACCATCGCGCACGATATCGCAGAAGCTTCGCGTGCGCACGTCGAGCTGCGCGGGTAGACGGAAATCGCTGTGATAGGCAATGCTCGCTCGGATGAGCTCATCTTCTGCCGGGTCATCGATAAAGTCGCGGATGCTCGTTACGGCGGGTGCATCGGCGGGATTCTCGCCAAAGAGGACCTCGATGCCCAGCGCCGCATGGCTCATGCTCTCGGCGTCCTTAAAGGTGTCCCAGCGTCGTAGCTGCTCAAAGCGGCCCATATCGTGTAGCAGGCCGCAAAGCCATGCCAGGTCAATATCTTCTGACGACCAGCCCTGCTCGCGCGCTACGGCATCGCACGCCTCGGCCACGTGGTACGTATGCTCGATTTTGAGCGCGATGCGTGGGTTGGTGGCGTCGTAGGCATCGGTGTAGCTTTTGAAGGCCGCGCGCGCCCGGTCTCGATCGATAGCTGTCATAATGACTTCCTAAAAAGTTGTGTCTTTCGATCCGGTGGCAATTGTAGGTGAACTCGGTTGCTGTCGGATGATGATTCTGCCGTGTCGCTACATGCGGTTCGGAGACCTTGTCAGGATGAGAAGCGTATGGTGCTCAAAATCGTTAGAACCGTCTGGCCAGTGATGCTTACCTATGTTGCAATAGGCGCGCCGTGCGGAATGATCATGGGGCAGACGGGAATGGAGCCCTGGATGGTCTTTGCCCTGAGCAGCACGTTTGTGACGGGCAGCGGTCAGTTTATGATCTGCAATCTTTGGCTGGCGGGCGTACCGGCGCCTTCGATTATCGCGAGCGTTGCCGCCATCTCCTCGCGTTTTGCGCTTTACTCGGCATCGATCGCGCCGCATCTGACGGGTGCCTCGAAGCGTCAGACGCTGGCTGTTGCCGCGACACTTACCGAGGAGGCATATGGCATCTCGCTTGCCAAGTTGGTTGAAGGGGAGGATTGGGGTCCGCTCGAGTCTTTTGTGCTCAACGCGATCCTCATCGCGACATGGGGCGTTTCGTGCACGATGGGCGCCGTTGTCGGCACTGTTGTCGATGTTCCCACCGCTATTGCGGGCTTTGTCTGCACATCGCTTTTTATCTACCTGCTCTTTTCGCAGCGACTGTCGCGCGGCAATGTCGTAGCTGCCGGTTTGGCCGCAGTGTCCGTCGCCATATGCAAGTTCTTGGGGTGGACGAATATCGCCGTGCCTGCAAGCGTGCTCGTCGGCGTTGCCGCGGCGCTTGTGTGCGATGCTCTCGCCGAAGGAAGGGATGCTCGCGATGCCCGTTAATGAGTTTTTGGTCCTGTGGCTGTCGTCGTGGGCGGCCATCGCATTTTTCCGCATTGCCCCGGCGTTCGCCTTGCGCGGGCGGACCCTGTCGCCCCGCATTACCGAGGCCCTGGGCTATATCCCGCCCGCTGCCTTTGCCGCGCTGGTCGCCAACGACTTGGTGAGCCCCGGCGCGTTCGACGCGGGACTCTGGCCTGCCTTGGTTCCCTGGATTGCGGCCGCCGGCGTCGTGGCCGTGGCGGTCAAGACAAAATCGATGCTGTGGTGCTGCGTCTCGGGCATCGTACTCTATATTGTCTTGAGCCTTATATAGGGCTGGCGTCGCGGGCGCCGAATCTCGTTCCATCCCAACTTGTAGAATTTTTCACCGAGCTGGTCTATTTCTTCTGGTACCATGGTCAAACTTTACTGTAGCAAAGCGTGACGTGGGCTTTTGTACCCCGTCAGCGGAAATGGGGGTTTCATGGCACAGGAAGCAACCGCCAACGAGCAAAAGAAATTCAAGGTCCCGCGCATCCCGGGCGACATCATGATCTATCCCATGATCGTCGGTCTTTTGCTCAACACCTTCTGCCCGCAGGTTTTTGAGATCGGCGGCTTCTTTACGGCTGCCTGCCGCGGTGGGTCCAATACCATCGTCGCCGCGATCCTGCTGTTTGTGGGCGCCGGCATCAGCTTTAAGTCCACGCCGGGCGCCATCAAGACCGGTATCGTCGTGCTGATCCCCAAGCTGGTCGTCGCAGCGGCTCTCGGCCTGGGCGTGGCATATTTCTTTAACGACAACTTCCTGGGTTTGAGCTCCGTGTCTATCATCGGCGGCATCACGTTTTGCAACATGGCGCTCTATACGGGCATCATGGGCGAGTTCGGCGATGAGTCCGAGCAGGGCGCCGTCGGTATCCTGTTCTTTACGGCCGGCCCCGCCGTCACGATGATCATCCTTGGTGTTTCGGGTCTTGCCAACATTCCTGTCGGTACTATCATCGGCTCCATTTTGCCGCTCGTTATCGGCATGGTTCTGGGCAACCTGTTCCCGTTTATTAAGAACCTGCTAGTTCCCGGTGCCAACCCTGCGATTGCCGTCATCGGATTTCAGCTTGGCGCGTCCATGAGCCTGTCGAGCTTTATCACCGGCGGTATTTCCGGCATCCTGCTGGGCCTCATCACGCTCTTTATCGTCGGTCCCATTACCTTTGCCTTCGAGCGCCTGTGTGGCGGCAACGGCAAGGCGGCCGTTGCCTGCTCCACCATTGCCGGCACGGCCATGACCACGCCGGTCGCCCTCGCCGAGGTCGCTCCGCGCTATGCCGAGCTTGCGCCCACCGCGTATGCGCAGATCGCCACTGCCGTCATCATCACGGCAATCATGGCCCCGATTCTGACTGGCTGGGTCGATAAGAAGTTCTGCCACGGCAAAGAGGATCTGTCGGTCGAAGGCGTCGAGGCTATTGAGGAGGCCGTCGCGACCGACATCGACGGCGAGTAATCGTCGACGCGAGTCAATCAAGCCGGCGTGTGCAATTCGCGCCGTATGGGCGCCCGAACGGTGGCTGTTCTGCAGTGACGTTCGGGCGCTCTGCTATGATTCCCTTTACCCCTGCGGAGAAAGGGGTGTTTGGCGCCTGGGCGCGACTCGGGCGATTCTGGCCACTTGGATATTGAAGGGAGGGCGTCTAGTGATTAAGGCACTCAAGATCGAGATATTCCTGCTGTGCATGATTATTCTTATCGGGCTTGCCGTACGAAGCCGTCGCTCCCTGTTCTCGAGCACCCAGCAGCTTTTGTTTAGCATGCTGGGCTACACGTCTGCTGCTTACATTTTCTTCGATATGATCTGGACGCTCTCGGACGGCGTAAGCACTCCTGTAGGCATCACGGCCAACTGGATTTCCAACGCGGTCTCGTTTTCGCTGTTCGCCATCGCGTGCCTCATTTGGTTTTTCTATTCCGAGACGATGCAGGGCTCACGGCTCCTGACCACGCCCTACAGGGTGGTACTTTTAACGTTGCCAACGGCATTGGTGGTCGTGCTGGCATTTACCAGCTACTGGACGCACGCTATGTTCTATATCGATGCGCAGGGCGTATATCGTCGCGGCTTTGCTTATATGATCCAGCCCATCGTGAGCTACTGCTACGTCATATATACGTCCTCGCATGCCTTTATTCAGGCTCGAAAAGTCGAAAGCCTGCAAAAGAAGGCCATTTATCGCACCCTAGCCTTTTTTGCGGTTCCCGCTCTGGTGGGCGGTACCTTCCAGGTTTTGTTTTCGGTACCGGGCCTTTGCGTCGGTATAACGCTGAGCATCCTGCTGCTCTATATCGTCTATCAGGAGCAACTAATCTCGACTGACCCGTTGACTGGACTCAACAACCGTAACCGTTTTGAGACCTATATGCTGTCGCTCTTTTCAAATGTGGATCAGGCCGAAGATGTATATCTGCTTATGATGGACGCTGACGGCTTTAAGCAGATTAACGATCGCTATGGACATGTGGAGGGCGACCACGCCCTTCAGGTCATATCTGCTACGCTCAAAGAGGTCTGTTCGGCGTCTGGTGGCTTTATCGCACGTTATGGTGGCGATGAGTTCGTGGTGCTCCAAAAGGCAGCGGCGGAGCGGGACATCATAGACCTGTGTTCGGCGATTGACGACGAGCTCGCTCGTACCGAGGTGCCGTATGCATTGCGGATGTCCATCGGTTACGCGCGGGTCGGCGATAGTGTTGATACTTGGCAAGACTTACTTCGCGCCGCCGATGCGGAGCTCTACCGCGTCAAGGCCGAGAAAAAGAAAGCCGGCATCCAGATACGCTAGAAAAAAGGGGCGCACGCTTACGTGTGTGTCGGCCCTCAGCTCACCGATGTACTCCATTAAACTAAAGTATGTGAATCCCCTCTGCTAAATAAGGGCAGTTCACTATGCTTTTTTGGGTTTGTTGACGATGATGATGCCGCCGCAGACCAACAGCAGGGCAACGATGACGGTAACGGGGCTCGTGCCAGCGCCCTCGCCGAGCAGCAGCGCGCTCAGCAGCACGCCAAAGACGGGGTTCATAAACCCAAAGACCGAGACGCGGCTGACGGGGTTGACGGCGAGCAGGCGGGACCACAGCGAGTAGGCGACCGCGGAGATAAGCGCCATGTAGATGATGAGCGCGATGGCGGGGACAATCGCCGTGGGGGAGAGCGCACCGCCCATCAAAAAGCCGATGGCGGTGAGGACCAGACCGCCGACCAAGAACTGCCACCCGGCAAGCAAAACACCGTCGTGCTTGCGCGAGAAGATGCCGATCAGGCAGGTCGAAAAGGCACCCGCGACGGTGGAGGCCAGGATAAAGCCCTCGCCGTCGAGCGTAAAGCCAAAGGTGCCGTCCGCGCCCGAAAGGTTGACGAGCGCGACACCGGCAAAGCCCAGTACGCAGCCGAGCACCTTGGCCGCATTGAGCTTCTCGGTGCGAAACGCCAGGGCGGCAAAGAGGATGGCTAGGAAGTTGGCGCTGGCCTCGATGATGGAGCTCGACATGGCGCTGGCGCGCGAGAGGCCCAGATAGAAAAAGAAGTACTGCCCGATAGTCTGGAAGAGCGACAAGATAAAGATGGGCTTGATGTCGCGAGCGCGCGGAATGAGGGGGCGGCGTTGGGCCGCGCTCATCCCAACGATAACCAAGGCGCCGGCAAGGGTGAAGCGCAGACCCGCGAAGAGCAGCTGCGAGGCGCTATCGTGCGCCGGGATACCAAAGAGTGCGTAGCCGATCTTGATGCAGGGAAAGGCCGATCCCCAGAGTGCACAGCAAACAAGACAGCCCAGGATGAGTCCGGGCAGGGTGGCGAGATACGGCTTGCGGCTTTCCATGATGTCCTTCCTGCGTGCGCGAAGCAAAAAAGAACCCGCCACCGGATGTGTCGGTGGCGGGTGTTGTTACCCGAAGGGATTGTACCCGATGGGAAAGGTTTAAGCGAAGTAGGCCACGCCGCTCTCAAAGATCGGCATGAACTTATCGCCGGGGACATGCTCGGGCACGTTGCGGTACAGGTTGTCGCCGCGACGCTCGGCATGGCCCATCTTGCCCAGGACGCGGCCGTCGGGGCTCGTGATGCCCTCGATGGCGAGTGCGGAGCCATTGGGGTTGACGGAGAGATCCATGCTGGGCTTGCCGTCCTCGCCAACGTACTGCGTGGCGACCTGGCCGTTGGCGATCAGCTGGGCGAGCACTTCGTCATTGGCGACAAAGCGGCCCTCGCCGTGGCTGATGGCGACGGTGTAGGGGTCGTCCAGGCTGCACTGCGACAGCCACGGGGACAAGTTGGACGAGATGCGGGTGCGCACCAGACGGCTCTGGTGGCGACCGATGGTGTTGAACGTCAACGTGGGCGCATCGGGCGTGGCGTCGACGATGTCGCCGTAGGGCACCAGGCCGAGCTTGATCAGGGCCTGGAAGCCGTTGCAGATGCCCAGCATCAGGCCATCGCGGGCCTTGAGCAGGTCGCGGACTGCCTCGGTGACCTCGGGAGCGCGGAAGAACGCCGTGATGAACTTGGCAGAGCCGTCGGGCTCGTCGCCGCCCGAGAAGCCGCCGGGGATCATGACGATCTGGCTTGCACGGATGCGGCGGGCAAGCTCGTGGGTGCTCTCGGCGACGGCCTCGGGCGTGAGGTTGTTGATCACGAAGGTGTCGGCCTCGGCACCGGCGGCACGGAAGGCACGGGCGCTGTCGTACTCGCAGTTGTTGCCGGGGAACACGGGGATGATCACGCGCGGGCGGGCGATCTTGGCGCCGCCGTACACGTGGATATCCTTGGCGCGGAAGTCGATGGTCTCGACCTCGGGGGTCTCGTCGGCGCTGCGGTAGGCAAAGACGCCCTCGATGCCGCTCTCCCAGGCCTCCTGGAGCTCGGAGAGCTCGATGACTTCGGAGCCGGTGTCGATGACATAGCCCTCGACGGTGGTGCCCAGGGGCTCGACGACAACGCCGTCGGCGACCTCGGGCAGCTCGGCATCCTCGGCGAGCTCGACGATAAAGCTGCCGTAGAGCGGGGTGAAGAGGCTCTCCACGTCTACATCCTCGGCAAGCTCGATACCGATCTGGTTACCGACGCACATCTTAAAGAGGCTCTCGGCGCCGCAGCCGTAGCCGGGCGTGGAGATGGCCAGGGCGTTGCCGGCAGCAGTGAGCGCCTCGACGGCGTCAAACGCGGCGAGCAGCTGCTGAGCATCGGGGCGGTAGTCCTCGCCATAGGTGGCGGGGGCGATGCGGACGACGCGGTGCGTGAGGCCCTTGAACTCGGGCGAGACGGCGCGGGCGGCCTTGCCCACGGCGACGGCGAAGCTGATCAGGGTCGGCGGAACGTTGAGCTCGCCGGCCTCGTCCTCAAACGAACCGCTCATGGAGTCCTTGCCGCCGATGGCGCCGGCACCCAGGTCGACCTGGGCCATAAGGGCACCCAGGACGGCGGCCATGGGCTTGCCCCAGCGCTCTGCCTCGGTGCGCAGGCGCTCGAAGTACTCCTGGAAGGAGAGGTAGGCGCGCTTGTGCTCAAAGCCGGCGGCAACGAGCTTGGCGATGGACTCGACCACGGACAGGTAGGCGCCCGCAAACTGGTCGGCTTCCATCAGATAGGGGTTGAAGCCCCATGCCATAGCACTCGCCGTGGTGGTCTCGCCGTCCACGGGGAACTTGGCGACCATGGCCGAGCTGGGGGTGAGCTGCGTCTTGCCACCAAAGGGCATGAGCACGGTCGCGGCGCCGATGGTGGAGTCGAAGCGCTCGGAAAGGCCCTTGTTGGAGGCGACGTTGAGGTCGGTGACGAGCGAGGTCATGCGCTCGGCGAGCGTGGTGCCGGCCCAGCTGGGCTGCCACACGCTACGGGCGCACACGTGGGCGACCTGGTGCTTGGGTGCGCCGTTGGAGTTGAGGAACTCGCGGGACAGGTCGACGATGGCGACGCCGTTCCAGGCCATGCGCATGCGCGGCTCGGCGGTAACCTCGGCGATAACGGTCGCCTCCAGGTTCTCCTCGGCGGCGTAGCCCATGAACTCTTCGACGTCACCGTCGGCGACGGCGCAGGCCATGCGCTCCTGGGACTCAGAGATAGCGAGCTCGGTGCCGTCCAGGCCGTCGTACTTCTTGGTCACGGTATCAAGGTCGACATACAGGCCGTCGGCAAGCTCACCCACGGCGACCGAGACACCGCCGGCGCCAAAGTCGTTGCAGCGCTTGATCAGACGGCAGGCATCGCCGCGGCGGAACAGGCGCTGCAGCTTGCGCTCGACCGGGGCATTGCCCTTCTGGACCTCGGCACCCGAGGTCTCGATGGACTCGGTGTTCTGGGTCTTGGAGGAGCCGGTGGCGCCACCGATGCCATCACGGCCAGTGCGGCCGCCCAGCAGGATGATCTTGTCGGTGGGGGCGGGGCACTCGCGACGAACGTGGTTTGCCGGGGTAGCGCCCACGACGGCGCCAACCTCCATGCGCTTGGCCACGTAACCGGGGTGATAGAGTTCGTTGACCTGACCGGTGGCAAGGCCGATCTGGTTGCCGTAGCTGGAGTAGCCGGCGGCGGCAGTGGTCACGAGCTTGCGCTGCGGCAGCTTGCCCTCGAGCGTCTCGGAAACCGGGACGGTGGGGTCGCCGGCGCCGGTGACGCGCATGGCCTGATACACATAGCTGCGGCCCGAGAGCGGGTCGCGGATGGCGCCGCCCACGCAGGTGGCGGCACCGCCGAAGGGCTCGATCTCGGTCGGGTGGTTATGGGTCTCGTTCTTAAAGAGGAACAGCCAGTCCTGGTCCTCGCCATCGACATCGACCTTCACCTTGACGGTGCAGGCGTTGATCTCCTCGGACTCGTCGACATCGGTCATGACGCCGGTCTTCTTAAGGTACTTAGCGCCGATGGTGCCCATGTCCATGAGGCAGACGGGCTTGGCGTCGCGGCCGAGTTCGTGGCGCATCTCCATGTAGCGGTCGAAGGCCTGCTGCACCACGGCGTCGTCGATCGTCACGTCATCCAGGACGGTGCCGAAGGTGGTGTGGCGGCAGTGGTCGGACCAATAGGTGTCGATCACGCGGATCTCGGTGATGGTGGGGTCGCGGTCCTCATCGCGGAAGTACTGCTGGCAGAAGGCGATGTCCGCCTCGTCCATGGCAAGGCCGCGCTCGGAAATAAAGGCGGCAAGGCCGGCTTCGTCGAGCTCGCGGAAACCGTCGAGCACCTCGACGGGCTGGGGCTCGGGGGTTTCCATGTACAGCGTCTCGGGCAGGTCGAGCGAGGCGATGCGCGCCTCGACGGGGTTCACCACGTAGTGCTTGATGGCATCGATGGCGGCCTCGTTCAGAGCGCCCGAGATCATATAGACCTTGGCGGAGCGCACGGCGGGGCGCTCGCCCTGGCTGATGAGCTGCACGCACTCGCTGGCGGAGTCGGCGCGCTGGTCAAACTGGCCAGGCAGGAATTCGACGGCAAAGACGGCGCCATCGCTTGCGGGGAGCTCGTCGTAGGTCACATCGACCTGGGGCTCGCTAAAGACGGTCGGCACGCAGGAGCGGAAAAGCTCCTCGTCGATGCCCTCGACGTCGTAGCGGTTGATGATCCTCAGGGCCTCGATGCCCTTGATGCCGAGAATCTCGGTCAGCTCGCCCTTGAGCTGCTGAGCCTCGACGTCGAACCCGGGTTTCTTCTCCACGTAGATACGAGAGACCATTGGTTCCTGCCTTCCTGATCGGTTGGGCGTACGGTACGGTATGCGGCAGCGGTCGGTTTGCGGGGCAAGCCTCGCGGTCGCCTTGAGCCACATGTTTGTAAACCTCACTATGATACGACAGCTCGTGGCGCGTTGAGGACGGCGAGGGTGCTACAGTGATGCGCTATCAAGAGAAAGGCATCACATGGCATTCGTTTCGCTCGCCATCATCGCACTCGTGGCCTTTGCAAGCCCCTTCATCGCCTCGGCGATTCCTGGAAAACCCGTTCCCGAGACGGTCTTTTTGCTCGTGCTCGGCGCGGTGCTGGGACCCCATATGCTCGGCGTCATCCATGTAGATGCCGAGGTCTCGCTTGTGTCCGAGCTCGGTCTGGCCTTCTTATTCCTGCTTGCCGGCTTTGAGATCGACCCCAAGAGCATCACGGGCGTCGAGGGGCGCTGCGGCTTGGCGACGTGGGTCGTCACGTTTGGTATCGCCTGGCTTGCCGTGCGCTTTACCCCGTGGTTCTCGGTTAGTCATTTCGACGGTATCGCCGTGACGCTTGCCCTCACTTCGACGGCGCTCGGCACGCTCGTGCCCATCATGCGCGAGCGTTCACTTGCCGGAACGCGCGTGGGAGACTCGATTCTCGCGTATGGCACTTGGGGCGAGCTCGGTCCCGTGCTCGCCATGTCGGTGCTGCTGTCTGCCCGCACTGGCATCCAAACGCTCGTAATCCTTGGCTTGTTTGCGGTGGTTTGCGTGTTGCTGGCCGTGGTCCCGAGCCGCTCCAAGCGCGTCGGCAGCCGTTTCTTTGCGTTTGTCGAGGAGCGCGCCGATACCACGTCGCAGACCTTCGTGCGCCTGACGGTGCTCATCCTGGTCACGCTCGTGGCGTTCTCGGCAGTCTTTGATCTCGATATCGTGTTGGGTTCTTTTGCCGCCGGCTTTGTCCTGCGCTACATCATCCCCGAGGGCAACCATACGCTCGAGACCAAGCTCGACGGCCTGGCCTACGGTTTTTTGATTCCGGTGTTCTTTACCGTATCGGGCGCAAAGATCGATCTGACGGCCGTGGCGTCGCGCCCGGGTCTGCTCGTGGGCTTTATCGTGGCGTTGCTGATTATTCGTGCCGTGCCCATTCTTATTTCTATGAGCATTTGCCCTGCGACGCGCGATGTGTCGGCGTATGGTCGCATTACCGTGGCCCTGTACTGCACCACGGCGCTGCCGATCATCGTTGCCGTGACGAGCGTTGCCGTCAACGCGGGCGCGCTGTCGCAAGACATCGCGTCGGTTATGGTCGCTGCCGGCGCCATCACGGTGTTCTTGATGCCGCTGCTCGCGCAGCTCTTCTACCGCGTGGTCGACGCCGCACCGGTCGCCGCCGTGGCAGAAGTTGCCGAGCATCCATCCGATGCGCTCGACATCCTGCGTGCCCACCACGACCTAGCGAGCTTGCTCGCGCGCGAGCATGAGCTGCTGACTTCGCATGGCCATGGTCGCGTATTCGAGGGCCTGCCTACGCTCGATACGATTGCCGAGCGTCTTTCCGCCGAGGCGGCGAGCGGCCACATCGATGCCCGCATCGTGGACGCGGCGCACCTGCTTGCCGATAAGACCTATGGAGACGAGGTCGACCCGTCCGAGCTGACCCCGCGTGAGCGCCGCAGCCTGGAGCGCGCCAAGCTCGCCGTGCGCGAATACCGCCGCCGCATGCTGGAGCTCTATGCAAGAGAAGAAGCCGAGGACGACGACGGCAAGTAGTCGATACTCTCTCGGGGAAGCCGCGTCCCGCTTTGAAGGCTCGGAACGGGATGTGGTTTCCGAAACGGGGGCCGTTGGGAAACTGTGTCCCGGAATGGGCGCTCAGAGTGGGATGCAGTTTCCGCGAGAGACCCGTTGCGGAAACGGTATCCCAGAATCGGCGTTCAAAACGGGACGCAGTTTCCGCAAGGAGGTCCTGGGGAAAACCGTGCCCCGTTCTGATCCGAAATACTGGGACATAGTTTCCCTTTCATAACAGAAGAAGGCGCGCTGCCTGCAGTTGATGCAGACGGCGCGCCTTTTTGGTTGAGCTATGTTGAGGCTTGAAGCCAAAGCTTGTGGCTCCCTAGGAGCGGGCGGCTCCGTCGACGGGGAGCACGGCGCCCGTGATGTAGGAGGACATGTCGCTCGCCAGGAAAACAAAGGCGTTGGCGACATCCTCGGGCTCGCCCATGCGACCCAGCGGAATGGTGGCGACGATGGGCTTAATAACCTCTTCGGGCAGGTTGGCGACCATATCGGTTTTGGTTACGCCGGGTGCGACGGCATTGACGCGAATACCCATGGGGGCGAGCTCGCGCGAGAGCGACTGGACCATGCCGTTGACGGCAAACTTGGACGTGGGGTAACCGACGCCAGAGGGCTGACCGTACTTGGCGACCATTGAGCTCGTGGTGGTGATGGTGCCGCCGTGGCCGGCCTCGGTCATAATCTTGGCGGCCGCCCGGTGGCCGTTAAAGACGGCGACGACGTTGAGGTCCATGACTTTGGCGAATTCCTCGGCCGTGTAGTCCAAGAGGGGTGAACGCTGGGAGATACCGGCATTGTTGACGACCGTGTCCAAGCCGCCCATGTCGGCTGCAGCCTGGGTAAAGGCCTCAGTCACGGCTTCGAGTGAGGTGAGGTCGCAGGAGCGGCCCCAGACCTTGGCGTCGGGATAGGCGGCTGTCAGCTTCTCAACGGCCGCATCGGCGGTCTCTTGACGCGAGCCAAAGACGGTGACGGCGGCGCCCTCCTCGATAAAACGGCAGGCGATGGCATAGCCGATGCCGCGCGTGCCTCCGGTGATGATTGCTTTCTTGCCCTCGAGCAACATGGTGCCTCCATTCTTCGGGGGTGGACGTACGCAGCACAGGATAGCGGCGGACAAAAACAAACATGCCTGCTTATCGGTGAGCGGTATCCCTGGTTGACACCGAACGGTCAAGTTGTTCAAACGCTGGCCGCGTCAATGCGCTCCGAGCGCGCAAGCAAAAGGGGCTCCCGTCCAAGACCGGACGGGAGCCCCTCAAACATATATGTCGTATGGCGAGAACCGAACTAGTTGGCCATGACGCCTTCGGTCCATGCCTCGACGTCCTCGATGCGCAGGACGTTGGCGACCTCGGCCACGCAGTCGACGCTGGCAAGCTCGGCGGCGGCAGCCTGGACGTCCTTCTCGAGCGCGCGATGCGTCAGGAAGATGACCGAGCAGGCATCGCTGACGCCCGACTTGCCGTCCTCGACCTGGTTGATGAGCGAGATCGAGATGTTGTGCTTGGCAAAGATGTCGACCGTCTCGGACAGGGCGCCCACGCGGTCGGCGACCTTCAGGCGCACATAGTACTTGGTCTGGAGCTCGTCCATGGGCTTAAAGGCGAGGTTGTGACCATAGGGCTCAATCTCGGGCAGCGGAGCCACGCCGCGGCTGATCTGCTCGGAGAGCGACAGGATATCGCCCACGACGGCGCTCGCGGTGGGGAAGGAGCCTGCGCCGGCACCGTAGAACATGGTCTCGCCCACGGCGTCGCCTACCACGTAGACAGCGTTCATGGCGCCGTTGACCTTGGCAAGCATGTGGTCGGCGGGGATCAGCGTGGGATGAACGCGGACGTCGACGCCGGCGTCGGTATTGCGGGCGATGCCGAGCAGCTTAATGGTGTAGCCGAGCTCGCGGGCCTGGGCGATGTCCTCGGCACCGATGGTACGGATACCCTGCTGGTACACATCGTCGGTGGTAACGCGGGTGCCAAAACCGATGGAGGCGAGGATTGCCGTCTTGCTGGCGGCATCGAAGCCGTCGACGTCGGCGGACGGGTCGGCCTCGGCATAGCCCTTGGCCTGCGCGTCGGCAAGCACGTCGGCGTAATCGGCGCCCTCGGCGTCCATGCGCGACAGGATATAGTTGGTGGTACCGTTGAGAATGCCTGCGATGGTCAGGATCTTGTTGCCCACCAGGTCGTGCTCGAGCGTGCTCACGATGGGGATGCCACCGCCGCAGCTGGCCTCGCACTTAATCTGCACGCCGCACGCGCGTGCCTTCTCGGCGAGCGTCTCGACATGACGGCCCAACAGGGCCTTGTTGGCAGAGACGACGTGCTTGCCGTTCTCGAAGGCGGTGGTGAAGATCTCGGTCGCGGGGTGCTCGCCGCCGATCAGCTCGACGACGATGTCGACGGCGGGGTCGGTGACGACGTCGTGCCAGTCACTCGTAAAGGCCTCACGCTCAATACCGGCTGCCTCGGCCTGCTCCCAGGCAAGCGCGCAGGCGCGGGTTAGCTTAAGGTCGATGCCGTAGGCGGCCAGGTACTCATCGTGGTGGCTCTTAATCAGACGGGCCACGCCGCCGCCGACGGTTCCCAGACCGATGAGACCGACGTTCACGGTGCGCAGGGGTTCGCTCATAGATAGCTCCTTCGTGCATCTTATGGATGGATTAACCGCTTAGAGGTTGAGTGCATTCTAGCGTGAACCGAGGGCGCGTGCTCGCCAGGCAACAGGAGTCGCATAAAACGGCACCCCCGAAACGCTGCGGAAACATTGGAAACATGCTCGCTACAAACGGAACTCCGTAACAAACTGTCAACGTTTGCGCCATAAGGTTTGCCCCGTACCGCAAGACGGCCGCACTGCGGCCAGCGAAAAAAGGGGGACACCATGTTCAACATCAACAGCACGCTCAGCCGTAGGAACTTTCTCTTCGGCGCCGCGGCGCTCGGCAGCACCGTGGCACTCGCTGGTTGCTCGTCGGGTGGCTCGGACGGCGGCTCTGCCGATGACGGTAAGACCTTCAAGATCGGTGTCATCGGCCCTTTGACCGGCGCTGCGGCAACCTATGGCGTTTCGGCCGAGAAGGGTGCCAAGCTCGCCGCCAAGGATTTCTCGACCAAGGACCTCAAGCTCTCGCTTAAGTCCGAGGATGACGTCGCTGACGGCGAGAAGGCTATCAACGCCTTCAATACCTTGTGCGACTGGGGCATGCAGGCGCTCGTCGGCCCCGTCACGACCGGTGCTGCCGTCGCCGTCTCGGGTGAGATCGCCGACGATATGCTCATGGTCACGCCCTCGGCATCGTCGCTCGACGTCACCAAGGATAAGACCACGGTCTTCCAGGTTTGCTTCACCGATCCCACCATGGGCGCCAGCGCCGCGAAGTTCTTGGCCGAGAAGTATGCGGACGCCAAGATCGCCCTGTTCTACAACTCCGGCGATACGTACAGCTCGGGTGTTGCCGATGCCTTTGCCGAGCAGGCCAAGGAGTCCAAACTTGATGTCGTCGATACCGAGACCTTTAAGGACGACTCTTCCACGAGCTTTACCAACCAGCTCACCAAGGCCAAGGAGGCCGGCGCCACGCTTATCTTTGCCCCGATCTATTACACGCCGGCGTCCGTCCTGCTCAAGAACGCCAAGGACATGGGCTACGACATGACCCTCATGGGCACCGACGGCATGGACGGCCTGCTCTCTGTGGAAGGCTTCGATACCTCTCTTGCCGAGGGCGTGCTGCTCATGACCCCGTTCTCTGCCGACGATGAGAAGAACGCCGACTTCGTCAAGGCCTATAAGGACGCCTACGACGAGACACCCAACCAGTTCGCCGCCGACGCCTATGATTGCGTCCACGCCATCGTCGAGGCCGTCGACAAGGCGGGCATCGATATTACGACCGATGGTGCCGACATCGCCGGCGACCTTGCCAAGGCTATGCGCAAGATCAAGATTGAGGGCCTGACGGGCGAGCTCACGTGGAACGACGAGGGCCAGGTCGAAAAGCCCGCTACGGCCTATGTGATTCAGGACGGCAAGTACATCGCCGCCTAAGTGCATATAACGAGACCGGTGGGGCCGTTTTATGCAGGGCAAGGACGCTTGTAACAGAACAGAAACATTACTTTCACATAATAAAGTTGCTAAACTGCATAAACT
>CABQLK010000006.1 GCA_902465015.1 uncultured Collinsella sp. | reverse complement strand
TTTCAGACCAGTCTTTTTAGCCCCGTCCCATTTTGCCCACCTTACATCAGCCCGCTGAGCGCAATGTCGACGGCCTCGTTGAGGTCGTCGGTGATGTGCACCAGCTCCGGATCGAGTGGGCTGATCATTCCGGCGTCCATCACCGGGCCGTTAAGCCAGTCGAATAGGCCCTGCCAGTACTCGCTGCCCACCAGCACGAGCGGCATGCGCTTGACCTTGTGCGTTTGCACCAGCGTGAGCACCTCGAACATCTCGTCGAGCGTACCAAAACCTCCGGGAAACACGATGGCTCCCGAGCTGTATTTGACGAACATGGTCTTGCGCACAAAGAAGTAACGGAAGTCCATGCCGAGGTTCACGTATTTATTGAGCCCATGCTCGTGCGGCAATTCAATGCCCAGGCCAACTGACTTGCCGTTGACACTCGCCGCTCCCCTGTTGGCCGCTTCCATGATGCCGGGGCCGCCACCGGTGATAACCGCCACGCCGCGCTGGGCAATCTTACGGCCGACCGTGCGCGCCGCCTTGTAGAGCGGATCGGTCTTAGGCGTGCGGGCGCTGCCGAAGATGGTCACTGCGGGTCCGAGCTCGGCCAGCGCGCCAAAACCATCGACGAATTCTGCCTGAATACGAAGGACGCGCCACGGATCGACATGCAACCAGTCGGTTGAATCCTCGGGCGCCAGCAGGTTGGCGTACGTATTGTCCTTAGGAATCATGGGGCCGCGCATGACCACGGGACCGCGGCGGTACGTCTCGTCGTAGGCAGGCTCGCCCTCGACATTCTCGTTCTTAATCATGGGTACTCCTATCGAGAAAAAGAAAAACGGGCGGGGTCGACGCCATGCGCCAAACACCCGCCCGAACATCAACTATTCGGTATGGTACCCACGATGTATCAAGTGCTTGCAAGCTATCGATCAGCGGTCGTGCACACGGTGTTAGCGAACGTGATGACCGGCCGGCGCTCGCCCCTTGCCGTTGCCCGCGCTCTGCAAGCGCCCGCGCCGCTCTTAGTAGTCCACCGCCGCAGGGCTGTTCATCCAGTCGCTCACAAACGCGCCGTAGCGGCCCTCGATAATGGCCTGGCGGGCACGCTGCATAAGGTTGAGCAGGTAGTAGATGTTGTGCATCGAAAGCAGGATGCCGCCGAGCATCTCCTTCTGCGTGACCATGTGGCGGATGAGCGCGCGGCTGTAGCCGCCCGTGCACACCGGGCAGGTGCAGGTGGGATCGATGGGGCCATCGTCGTGCGCAAAGCGGGCGTTGCGGAAGTTGAGGCGACCCTCGCTGGAGAACGCCGTGCCCATACGGCCGGTGCGCGTCGGCAGCACGCAGTCGAACATGTCGATGCCCACGCCCACACCGCGCACGAGGGTGGTGGGGTTGCCGACGCCCATCAGGTAGCGCGGCTTGTGCTTGGGCATGTACTCACTCACGAGCGGCGCCAGCGTCTCGAACATAGTCTCGTGGTCCTCGCCCACCGAGTAGCCGCCAATGCCGTAACCGGGGAAGTCGCCGCACTCCTCCAGATGGCGCAGCGAGCGCAGGCGCAGATCCAGGTGCATGCCGCCCTGAACGATACCAAAGAGTGCCTGGTCATCGCGGGTATGCGCCTTATAGCAGCGCTCGGCCCACATGCTCGACAGCTCCACGGCGCGCTCAACGTAGGAGCGCGTGGCGGGATAGCCCGGGCACTGGTCGAGCTGCATGCAGATGTCGGAGCCGAGCTGCATGGCGATCTCCATGTTGTCCTCGGGCGTCCAGAACACGTGGCGACCGTCGTAATCGTTGACGATAAAGCGCACGCCTTCGTCGGTGAGCTTGACGGCGTCGTTGTGGCTGAAGACCTGGAAACCACCCGAGTCGGTGAGGATGGGGCCGTGCCAGTTCATAAACTTGTGCAGTCCGCCCAGCTCGGCGATGGTGTCCTCGCCGGGACGCATGGACAGGTGATAGGTGTTGGCAAGCACGATCTGGGCGCCGAGCTGTTTGACGGTCTCGGTAGGAATGCCCTTGACGTTTGCCTTGGTGCCCACGGGCATGAAGATCGGTGTCTCGATGTCGCCGTGCGGGGTGTGCAGCACGCCGGCACGCGCATGCGTCGTCGAATCCTCGGCGATCAGGTCGAATTTAAAAAGGCTCTGGTCCATAAACTGGAACTCCTTGGTTGCGGTTCATACGCAAACCATTATACGGGCAACCCGCAAGAAGCACCGACTCGACAGAAACTAGTGCATTAGGATCAGGTTCCAGAGCCGGTCGTTGGGGACGTTCTTAAACGACTGGTCGTTAGGGACAGTCTTCAGCGCCACCTTGCAAAGGAATGTCCCAATCTGCCGGCACTTAGGGACTGTCCCCAAGCGCCGGCAAGAGTGTCCCTTTCAACTAGTCATTTAAGAACGTCCCCAACGACTACAGGATCATTTCCAACAGCCAAGGCAACGCCGATGTTTTGGTACCGACAGCGAAAACCCGCCAGAGCGAGCAAGGTGACGTGAAACGAAAGGGCGCTGACCTTCTGGTCGCGCCCTTGAAGTTGAACGTCAGATTGCCGCTCTGGCGGGTTTGCAGCGTCAACTGGTTACGCGGTTCGTAGAACCGCGTAACTGTTAGGGACGCTGACCCATGCCACCCTCGAGGGTGACGGTCTCGCCGTTCATGTACTTAAAGTCGGGACCGCAGAGCTGAACGACCACGCGGCCGATTTCCTTCTCGACGTCGCCGTAGTGACCCGCCGGCGGCATGTGGACGTTGGCCTTGAACGCCTCGGGATAGGCATCCTGGAAGTTCTCGAGCGCAGCGGTCCAAGCAAGCGGGCAAACGATATTGACGTTGATGCCGTCCTTGCCCCACTCGTTGGCGGCAACGCGGGTCAGACCGCGGATGCCCTCCTTGGCGGCAGCATAGCTGCACTGGCCATAGTTGCCAAACAGGCCAGCGCCCGAAGCGAAGTTGACCACGGAGCCCTTGGTCTCCTTCAGGTGCGGATAGGCCTTCTGCATGTACAGATAGGTAGCATACAGACCGGAGTAAATGGCCAGGTTAAACTGATCCATGGTGTGATCGGCGATGGTCACGCCCGAGGCGCTAGCCTGAGCATTGTTGACGACGGCGTCAATGCGGCCAAACTCCTCAATGGCCTTGTCGATGACGTTCTGGACGACGGCCTCGTTGTCCTGACCAGCCGAGACATCGGCCTGAACAGGCAGAACCTTGACACCGTACTCGGCCTCGAGAGACTCCTTGGCGGCCTCGAGCTTGGCGACGTTGCGGCCGGTGATGACGAGGTTCGCGCCCTCCTTGGCAAATGCGATATCGATGCCGTAGCCGATGGAGCCAGCGGAACCGTCCTTAAGCGTGGCCTTGCCGCCGCCGGTGACGATCACGGTCTTACCAGTGAAAAGTCCCATACAAAGTCCTTTCAAATCGCGACGGGCACGCCCGCCGACTGCGCGTATCCAACTTCACGCGCCAAAAGCTGAGATGCAACTTTAGCTTCTTCAAGTGAAAAATAAAGCCCATGGCAGGCGAACGGCGCAACGTCTTTCGGCGAAGGGAATGTCAAGTAAAAATTGAATAGAGCGGCCGAGTTTTTGTTAACGCGACGAGCCATCGAACACGTTTTGAAACTTTGCTGCAGAGCGCGGGATGTCGGCGCGAGACTTTATCATAGGGTGACAAACAACGATGAGGAGCACATGCCTATGACAGACGAGCTGGACCCCCAGACTCAACAGCATATTGATGATCCCGCAGACGTCACCGCAGATACTGACGCTGTGACCTGCGATGGTATCGACATCGACGACCCCATCTTGGACGAAAGCGCTACGGCGGAAACCCCCGAAACAGAAAACGCCGATGAGCAAAACGACGATGCGGCCGCTCAGGACGACGCCCCTGTACAGGACGACGCCCCGCAAGCAGCGGGCCCCATCGAGGTGTCTTCGGAAGAAGAGCTCGATGCCGTCATGGACTCCATGATGGATGCTGTCAAAGCGATGAAAGACGCCGTCGCCGATGCCGATATCGATGCCGAGGAAGAGGAGGCCGCCGAGGCGGCCTCGACCTTTGTGCCCGGCGAGACTCCGGTTGCCGACCAGGGCAGCACCATGCCCTCGTTTCTGCAGCTCGAGCACCCCACGATTGGCGCCGATGCGGTCGATCCGCACGCAGCAGGCTTTTCTGTGGTCGAGGGCGGTACCGGCAATATCGCCGCGCCGCAGGCTGCCGATGCGGACGCTGCCGACACCGCTCGCCCGACCGCCCCGCACTCCCCCGCCGCGAGCCGCGATCTGGGGACCGCTGTCTCGAACACTGCGAACGCCGTGGGCACCTTTATCGCCCAGGGTGCCTCGGCCATGCGCGAGATGAACGCCGCGAAAAAAGCACTTGCCGATGCCCGCGCCCACCTGGCCGAACTTGAGCAGCGCATTGCCGATCAGGCCGAGGAACTCGAGACGCGCCAGGATATCGCAGGCCGCTACGAGCAGATCGTCGCCGACCAGCGTCAGGCGATCGCCACAGCGCAAAAGACCGCTGCGGCAGCCGAAATCGATCGCGATGTCCATGCTTCCAAAGTAGCAGAGCTCAAGGGTCAGCTCGAACAAATGAAGACAGAGGATGACGCGACCGAGCTCCGCCTGAAGGCCGCGCTCGATGCCGTGGAGGCCCGCGAGGCGAGCTCACGCGAGACCGGCAACCGCCTCGTTCGCCGTCTTGAGGATTCCAAGCGCATCCGCGACAAGGTGCAGGCCGAGCGAGACGCCGGCATTGCCGCCGCACAACAAACCGTCGACGCCACGCGCGCCCAGCTCGAGACACTGCGTCATGAGTATGCCGAGCTGCAACGCAATCCCTCGGCAAATCCCGCCAACTATACGGTGCGCACCAGCGAGCTCTCGATGCAGATCTCCGACACGGCAGATGCCCTGCGTAAAGCCGAAGAAGATGTCCCGCGCATCACCGCCGACCTTGAGCACTCGCTTGCCGCAGCCGAGCAGGCCGTCGAGCAGGCGCAAGCCCCCATCGCCGACGCCAAGCGAGCCCATCAGGCCGTGACGGCAGAGGCCGATGTCGCGCGCGACGAGCTGCAGACCGCAAAAACCGCCGCTGCAACGCGCCAGCGCGAACTGCGCGAGAAGATCGCCGCCGAGGACAAGGCACGCCGCGACCAAGAGCAGAGCATAGCCAACGCCCAAGCAGATGCCGCGCATGCGCAGTCGATTATCGAACAGGCGACCGAGGTGCACGACCACCCAGAGATCACTGAGTCGCTTGCAGGATCCTTGGCCCGAGACAAAGCCGAACACGCCGAGACCGAGCAAGAAGTCACCCAGCTCGAGGCCACCGAGGACGCGGTGCGCGAGCGTACCCGCGACTCACGCATCAAATTCACCGGCGCCATCGTCTGCATCGTCGCCGCAATCCTGGTGATCATCCTGATCTGGTTGTTCGCAAGTAAGTAAACCAGCCGCCAAAAAGCGCTCAACGCAGTTGCGGTGAGATAGTTCCTGTTTAGCCCCAAAAAGGCCAATTCAAGAACTATCTCACCGCAACTTATTTAGATTGGCACAAGGCAACCTACCCCTGTTGCACCAAACTCTTGACATAAGGAGTGTCCCCAGGTGCCGGCACAAAAGGAACGTCCCCAAGTGCCAACAACGGCGGCGCCGATGTTTTGGCGAAGTCAGCGAAAACCCGCCAGAGCGAGCAAGGTGCCTTGAAACAAGGCGGCATTGACCTTCTGGTCATGCCGCCGAAGTTGAAAGGCAGATTGCCGCTCTGGCGGGTTTGCAGCGTCGGCCGGTTACGGCGTTTGGAAAACGCCGTAACCTACTGAATGAGCATCGCGTCGCCGAAGCTGAAGAAGCGGTAACGTTCTTCGATAGCAGCAGCGTAGGCATCCATGATCTGGTCGCGGGTGGCAAGTGCGCTCACGAGCATCATGAGCGTGGAGCGCGGCACGTGGAAGTTCGTGATCAGCGCGTCTACCACGTGATAGGTCGAGCCGGGCATGAGGTAGAGCTGCGTCGTGGCGTTCTCGCGCACCACGATGTCACCGCGGCCAAGCGTGTCGGCTCCGTCCTCGCGGCCTTCAAAATAGCGCGCCGTCACGGCCGGATCGAACACCGGGGCTTCTGCGTCAAACGCGCTCTCGAGCGAGCGCACGGCGGTGGTGCCGACGGCGATCACACGATGACCCTCGGCTTTCGCCTTATGCACGGCGTCGACAACTTCCTGCGACACGTGGTAGCGCTCGGTGTGCATGACGTGCTGCGTGGGGTCGTCCTCCTCCACCAAGCGGAAGGTATCGATGCCCACCTCGAGCTCGACGGCGGCAAACTTCGCACCCTTGGCCTCGATAGCGGCCATGAGCTCGGGAGTAAAGTGCAGACCCGCCGTGGGAGCTGCAGCCGAGTGTTCCTCTTTCATGGCGTAGACGGTCTGGTACTTCTCGGGATCGCCCTCGTAATCGGTAATGTAGGGCGGCAGCGGCACGTGGCCGGCAGCATGGATGGCCTCGTCGAGCGTGCGCGGCTCGCCGGCGGCATTGCAACCGGCCGGCTCAAAACGCACCAGGCGGCCGCCGCGGCTATCGGTGACAAAGTCGATGACCTCGGCCGTCAGCACCACGGGAGCCCCCTCGGGCGCATGGGCGCCACCGGCGCGATACTCAATCTGAGCACCGGGCTTCAGGCGCTTACCCGGCTTGACCAGGCACTCCCAAACGTGGCCCAGCGGGTCAACATCTTCGCGGCGCTTGAGCAGCAGCGTCTCGACCACGCCGCCCGAGCCCTCCTTGCGACCGATCAGGCGGGCCGGCATCACGCGCGTCTTGTTGATGACGAGCACATCGCCCGGCTCGATATAGTCGATGATGTCGCGGAAGATGCGGTGCTCAACGGTACCGCCGTGCTCCAACGGCGTTCCCGCCTGGGAGCCCTTGCGATCCACCACCAGCAGGCGGCAGGAGTCGCGCGGCTCGGCAGGAGCCTGGGCAATCAGTTCCTCAGGAAGGTTGTAGTCAAAATCATCGGTACGCATAGACACGTCGGATACTCCTTATATAGCCAAAGTCCGTTCTACATCCTAGCAGGCTGACGTCCCAAATGAACTACTTTTTGGCGGCTTTACGCTCGTCGCGGATGCGGGCGCGGTCCATGGCCGCCTCGACAGCCGAGAAGCGGCAGCCGCAGTAATTCTGCCGATACATGCCCAGCTCGCGCGAACGACGCGTGGCCTCAGGGTAATACGGACGAAAATCGCGAATCACCGGAGTGAGACCGCGGGCAGCAGCCAGACGCTCCAACACATCATTGCAGGTGTCGAACAGCTGATACGGCGAGACGGCGAGCGTCGTGCCCACATATTCAAATCCGCATTCCCGGGCCACACGGCATGCCTCGGCCAGACGCAGGGCATAGCATACGCGGCAGCGACGGGCTCGATCGGCGCCCAGCGGGGCCACGCCGGCCTCCCAGCGCTCGCGGTCCTCCCCCGCCTCGATAAGCTCGATGTCGCCATCGGCACACCACCGGCGTAGCTCGTCCAGGCGACGCTGCCATTCATCGTGCGGCTGAATATTGGGGTTGGTCCAGCAGATTGTGGGCTCAAACCCTTCCTCGCGCAGCAGGCGGACCGGCTCAAGTGAGCATGGTGCACAGCAGGCGTGCAACAACAACGGCTTCATCGACATCTCCTCACCCGAAAAAGCGCACGCCGAAGGACGTGTCCTCGCAGGCGACAATGCGGCGGTCGCGCAAAATGGTCCGCACGTAATACCAGTCGCCCACACAGCCCGACAAATGCAAGCCGGCCGCCAGGTAGCACAGCAGCGGATAGCCCGAAAACGCAAACCCCAGGGCAAGCGTTGTCGTCACAACAACCGTCGGTGCCAGGCAAACTGCCACGTACCGCCGGCGAGAATACACAACGCCCTCGGCGCAGGCATAGATCATCGCCGTCTCGCGATTCGCCCCAAAGGTCACCTTCGCGCCCGCAGGCGCCAGCAGCTTAAAAAACACCCCGTGCACCAGCTCGTGCACGGCGAACGACGCCATTGAGATCGCAGCCAAGCCGACTATCCAGCCCAAGACCGTGGTCCAGCCGCCCGCGTCAGCCGCATCCAATTCCGCAGGCCCGCCCAGCAGCATAAACACCGGCACCAGGCACACGGCAAATGCGCCAAGCACGGCCATCCCCCACACAAAGCAGGCGTGCAGAAAATCCTCGTCCTCAAACGCATGTATGTTGGAAATCTCATTCATAGCATCTTAGGATAGCGCCCCTGCCACGTACCCGTCCGCATGTGCGATAATGTCGAACGATATGCACGAATTGACCACCGCGCCGCCGAGCCCCACGCCCGGCTGCGCTCTCACCATATGCGAAGGAGTCCCATGGCATCCAAATACTCCATGAACGACCGTCCCAGCTGGCCTCGCCGCGCCATCGTTACCGCCGGCGAGCCCTACGGCAACAAGGGCCTTCACTTTGGCCACGTTGGCGGCGTCTTTGTCCCTGCCGACTTCTTCGCCCGCTTCCTGCGCGACCGTCTGGGCCGCGAGAACGTCATCTTCACCTCGGGCACCGACTGCTACGGCTCGCCCATCATGGAGAGCTACCGCAAGCTCAAGGAAAACGAAGGCTACGATAAGTCCATCGGCGAGTATGTCGAGTCCAATCACTCCCGCCAGGCCGCGACCCTCAACAACTACAACATCAGCTGCGACATCTACGGTGGCTCGGGCCTTGAGCCGGCGGCCCAGATCCACAACGAGGTGACCGCCGAGATTATCAAGCGCCTGCACGAGCAGGGCACCATCTCCAAGCGCTCCACGCTGCAGTTCTACGATGCCAAGGCCGGCACGTTCCTCAACGGCCGTCAGGTGATCGGCCGCTGCCCCATCCAGGGCTGCAAGTCCGAGAAGGCTTATGCCGACGAGTGCGATCTGGGCCACCAGTTTGAGCCCGAGGAGCTCATCGCGCCCAAGAGCCAGCTCACCGGCGAGGTGCCCGAGCTGCGCCCGGTCGACAACCTCTACTTTGACCTGCCGGCCTACCTCGACTTTATGAAGACCTATACCGCCAAGCTCGCCCAGAACCCGCAGGTTCGCTCCGTGGTCTCCAAGACTATGGAGGAGTGGCTGCTACCGGCCCAGCTCTACATCCAGAACAAGTTCCGCGAGGCCTTCGATGCCGTCGAGGATCAGCTTCCTGAACACACCGTGCTGGAGCCCGAGGGCAACAAGAGCAGCTTTACCGTCACCTTCCCCAGCTGGAAGGAGCGCGACGATGCCCACGCAGTGCTCGCCAACGGCGGCGTGCGCTTCCGCAGCGGCAAGGCGCTCGTGCCCTTCCGCATCACCGGCAACATCGACTGGGGCGTTCCGGTGCCCGAGGTCGACGGCGTGAACGACGTCACCTGCTGGTGCTGGCCCGAGAGCCTGTGGGCGCCCATCAGCTACACCCGCACCGTGCTTGCACGCGATGCCAAGGCCGCCGGCGTGACCGAGGGTGTCGCCGCCCAGGATGCCGCCCTCATGGGCGAGCCCGCCGCCGATTCCACGCAGGTACCCGCTCCCACCTACCAGCACAGCTCGCTCGACTGGCGCGACTGGTGGTGCTCTGACGACGCTCAGATCTACCAGTTCATCGGTCAGGACAACATCTATTTCTACTGCATCGCTCAGACCGCCATGTGGGAGGCCCTGGGCTGGGACCTCACGCAGAGCACCGTCAGCGCCTGCTACCACCTGCTCTACATGGGCAAAAAGGCCAGCTCGTCCTCGCAGACGCCTCCCCCGCCGGCAGACGACCTACTCAACCACTACACCTGCGAGCAGATGCGCGCGCACTGGCTGTCACTCGGCCTGTCCGAAAAGCCGGTGAGCTTTAGCCCCAAGGCATACGACACGCGTGTGACCGGCAAGGACAAGGACGGCAACGAGGTGCGCGCCTGCGACGACAAGCGCGTTATCGATCCGGCCCTTAAGGAGAGCGCCCTTTTGACCGGCGTATTCAACCGTCTGGCCCGCAGCTGCTTCTACGGCGTCGCCGTCAAGGAAGGCGACGAGAGCCCCTATCGCAACGGCTGCATCCCCGCCGGTGCCGCCTCTGCCGCCGTGGTCGAGGCTGCCGAGCAGGCAGCTCTTGCCTTTGAGCAGGCCATGTACAAGTTCGAGACGCACCGCGCGCTTGCCGTGTGCGACGACTACCTGCGCGCCGCCAACAAGCGCTGGAGCGACGCCTCCAAGGCCGCCAACAAGCTCGAGGGCGAGCCGGCCAATGCCGCGATGACGCAGGCCCTTGTCGACGCCTTTACCGAGCTGCGCGTGGCAACCGTCCTGATGCACGGTATTGTGCCGACCGGCTGCGAGCTCATCTGCGAGTACTTCGACGTCGATCCGGTCGCCTTCTTTAGCTGGGATAACATCTTTGCCTCCACGGACGAGTTTGTGGAGAGCCTGGGCGAGAAGCGCGGTGAGCACCGCGTGAAACCGCTGCCCCCGCGCTTCGACTTCTTCAGCAAGCACGAGAGCCAGTACTAAAACAACACTCGACATGTAATGGAATGGGAAGGAAAGACGGATGTCCAAGCCGCGTCGTCGTAAGCAGAAAAAGCAGGTCAAGGCCGAGCTCAAGCTCAGGCAGTTTGCTGCTACCGAGCTTTCCGACCAGCTTGCCGCCCTTCCCTGCGCCGCCGACCTGCCGCGCTTTATGGTCGACACGGTCGCCGGCGCCTATGCGCCCGCCGATGCTCACCTCATGATCGAGGGCTTCGGTGCCGCAGCCGCACGCCCGGTCACGCTGCGCGCCAACACGCTCAAGGCGACCGCCGAGGACATCGCTGCGGCGCTCGATGCCGCCGGCATCGCCCACAACCCCGTCGCCTGGTACCCAGACGCCTTTATCCTGCCCGAGGCCCAGGTTTCCGATCTGTGGGACCTCGACATCTACCGCGACGGCAAGATCTACCTGCAGAGCCTGTCATCCATGATGCCGCCGTTGGTCCTGGGCGCCCAGGCAGGCGAGGACATCCTGGACATGTGCGCAGCCCCTGGCGGCAAGACGACGCAGATCGCCGCCCTCACGCAGGGACAGGCACACCTCACCGCCTGTGAGATGAACATCCCCCGCGCCGAGAAGCTCGAATCAAACCTCCATCGCCAGGGTGCCAAAAACGTGCCCGTCATGCGCATCGACGCACGCGAGCTCGACGAGTTCTTCCGCTTCGACCGCATCCTGCTCGACGCCCCCTGCACCGGCACGGGCACCGTCATCAGCGGCAACGAGAAAAGCCTGCGCGGCCTGACCGAGCAGTTGCTGAGCAAGTGCGCCCGCTCGCAGCGCGCGCTTCTGGGCCGCGCCATGGGTGCCCTCAAGCCGGGCGGCACGCTCGTCTATTCCACTTGTTCGATCATGCCGCAGGAAAACGAGGACGCCCTGCAAGAGGCCCTCGACAAGCATATGGACTGCGAGCTCATCCCCCTTGACGGCACGCCGAGCGAAAGCGAAGCACGCCGCGCCCAGGAAGCCGGCGAGGAGCCGCGCGTCGAGTCCAACGCTCTGACCGAGGCCATTGCCGCGGGTCAGGTATCGGCCATCGCCAACGGCCTGCCCGGCACGCTCACCATTCCGCCTAGCCGCGACTTTGAGGGCTTCTACATTGCCCTGATTCGAAAACGCAGCTAGCGCACGGATCAAAAACTCAACAAGCTATCTCTGTGCGCGTTTGCCCTGCTGGTCGCGATGCTGTTTAAGCATCGCGCGCTCCTTGCGTTCGGCCCTTTTGCCCTTAATGGCCGTGACCACAAAGTAGATGACCGCGGCGGCAACGATTGCGGCCACACACAGGCCAATCGAGCCAAACATTGCTGTCAATTCCATACCGCGTCACCTCTCTTTTAAACGGGACATTCAAGATAGCACCTCGATACCCGCCACCACAGCTCCTTCACGTTCGCCGGCCCTTCGGTCTAACGGATGGCGCGGCGGGGAAAAATCAACTCGTCAAACGATTTAGCATTCGCTATTCCGGCTGCATCGCGCCGGCCGTCATCACATAGAATCGAGCCTCCATGGATACCCTCAACGATCTAAATGAGCGCGTCGACGCCTTCGTCGGCACCAGCTCCTTCGACACGCCTGCCGCGGCAAACGACCAAGCTCCCATCGATGTGCCCGCCGAGGTTCACGAGGACATCGTCGCCTCGGTCGATTTCTCCGAGGTCGAGCTCGCAGACGAGTTCACCGAGCCCCAGGTAGCCGTGACCCCCAACGGACTGCTCCCCATGGAGCCGCTGCCCATCGACGGGCGTTTGCGCAAGGCGGCCCTCCGCATGCCCGACGAGATCGAGGAGGCCAGCGGCTTTACGCTCTTCGGCCGTCGTATCAAGTCGCTCATTTATACCACCGATGTCGCGGTTATCCGCAACTCCAATGCCGATGCCGTCTTTGCCGTTTACCCCTTTACGCCGCAGCCCGCCATTACGCAGGCGCTGTTGACCGTCGCCGAGTGCCCGGTCTTTGTAGGCGTGGGCGGCGGAACTACGACCGGTAAGCGCTCCGTGCAGATGGCAGCCGTCTCCGAGATGCAGGGCGCGGCGGGCTGCGTGGTAAACTCCCCCGCTACTGCCGAGATGGTCGAGCACATCACCAACATCGCCGACATCCCCGTCATCGCCACGGTCGTTCGCTGCGACGACGATGCTCACGCCAAGGTGCGCGCCGGAGCCAAGATTCTCAACATCGCGGCCGGCAAGAACACGCCGCAGGTTCTGCGCGAGCTACGCGAGCACTATCCCAACCTGCCGCTCATCGCACCGGGCGGCAAAACGCCCGAGAGCATTCGCGAGACCATCGCCGCCGGCGCCAACGCCATCATCTGGACGCCGCCTTCGGCCCAGCAGCTACAGACCGACATGATGCAGCGTTATCGCAAGATGAAGGAAGACGCCACACCTGTCATCTCGCGCGACGATGTGCCCATTATCGACCAGGTCGCCGCCGCCGAGGTCAGCCAGGTCGAGAACATGAATCCCGATGTGCCGATTCCCGACGAAGTCATCGAGCGCGTCGCTTCGATCCACGAGCGCGTCGAGGAGCATCGCGCCAACCGCGGCCTCAAGCCGTCACTGCGCGGCTTCTTCTTCCGCGGAAAGAAACGCTAGCCGCAACAGCAAGGCCCGCCCCACAAACGTGAGGCGGGCCGTTTTCGTTTGAGCAATCACGCAGCGACGTGATGAGCCAAGTTAATCCACGCGCTTGTCGCCCATAAAGAAGAGCGCCACCGTACCAGGTCCGGTATGCGAGCCAATCAGAGTACCGATGTCATTGATCTCAATCTTGCCTTTAAGCTGCGGAACCTGTTCCTCAATCAGCGCCGCAACTGCCTCGGCATCCTCACGGCACGCCGAGTGCGACATGATGCACTTACCCGAATAATCCACACCGTCCCGCACGTGTGCCATCATGGTCTTGGCCATCTCGGAAATCGCGCGCTTCTTAGTGCGAATCTTCTCACGTGGCGACAGCTTGCCATCGCAATCGACCGTCATAAGCGGGCAAATCTTAAGCGCCGTGCCGATGATCGCACTCGCAGCCGAAATGCGACCGCCTCGTAGGTAGCTCGACAGATCGGTCGAGAAGAACCAGTGGTGCAGGTTGAGTTTGTGCTCCTCGATCCAGGCAGCCGTCTCGTCGAGTGAAGCCCCGCTATCGCGCACGTCGGCGGCATATTCCAGCAACAGGCCAAAGCCCGAAGACGCCGCCAGCGAATCGATGACGCGCACCTTGCCGCCCTCGGGATAGCGATCCGCAAGCATCTGCGCCGCGACGCAGGCCGATCCATACGTGCCCGAAATACCCGACGACAACGTCAGGTGCAGCACGTCTTTACCCTCGGCAACAAACGGCTCCCAAAACTCCTCGTACTCACCCACGCTCACCTGAGACGTCTTGGGCATGGCGCCCGCGGCAATCTGGGCAAAAAACTTGTCCGGCGTAATCGACTGATACAGATCGTCCGTATAGACAACATCGTCGATCTCGTAATGAAAATACGCGACAGGAATATTGCGCGAGTCAAAGAACTCCCGAGTTCGGTCGGCGGCAGATTCACAGGTCAGGACAAAATCACTCATATGAGGCTCCTTACGTATTGCTGCGCAAATTATCGCACAGTGAGCCTACATACGGTACATATGTCCACTATTTACCAAATCGAACCAAAAATAGCGAACATCTTTACCACCATCGTCTCCACCGACCCCACGCATAAATATCTGAGAAAACACCCTCTGTCGTCTCCACTCAACCGCCATATCTACCTCAACTAAATCGATTTACCAAACCGTTCAGCCGACAATTCAGCCGCTGGCGCAAAATCGAAACAAAAGCGGCGCATACTGATAAACGTTTGACGCTGTTTATCAGTTTTACCAGCCCCATCGGAAGGTGTTTCATGGTCGCATTCGATCGCAACCCGCAAGACTTCAAGTATCTGCGCCTGCTGTCGAGACAGTTCCCCACCGAACAATCCGCATTTACCGAGATTATCAACCTCTCAGCCATCCTCAACCTACCCAAGGGCACCGAGCATTTTATGAGCGACGTGCACGGCGAGTACGAAGCCTTTATGCACATCCTCAACAACTGCTCGGGCGTCGTGCGCGAGCATGTCGACGAGATTTTTGGCGACACGCTCTCCTTTGACGAAAAGGGCGAGCTGTGCACGCTCATTTACTACCCGCGCGAGAAGATTGAGCTGGTCCGCAGCCAGCGCGAGGACTCGCCAACTTGGTACAAGACGATGCTTGACCAGCTCATCATGGTCGCTCGCTCGCTTTCAAGCCGCTACACGCGCTCCAAGGTGCGTAAGGCCATCCCGCGCGACTACGCCTATATCATCGACGAGTTGTTGCACACGCACCCGGACGAGAACAACTATCGCGTGCGCTATCACGAGCGCATCGTGGAGTCCATCCTGGAGACCGCCAGCGCCGACGACTTTATCGAGTCGCTCGCTTCGCTCATCAAGCGCCTGGCCGTCGACCACCTGCACCTGGTGGGCGATATCTTCGACCGCGGCGGCGGCGCGGCCAAGATTATGGACCGCCTGCTCACCTACCATTCGCTCGACATCCAGTGGGGCAACCACGACCTGCTGTGGATGGGCGCTGCGGCCGGTGAGCCCGCCTGCATCGCCACGGTATTGCGCAACAACCTACGCTACGACAACTACGAAATTCTAGAGAACGACTACGGCATCTCGCTGCGTGAGCTTGTCGCCTTTGCCGATGCCACCTACACCGCCGGTGAGTCCATCACCCCGCTGATCAAGGCCATCAACGTGCTGCTCTTTAAGCTCGAGGGCCAGATTATCCAGCGCCACCCCGAGTTCGATATGACCGACCGCTTGTTACTCGACAAGATCGACCACGACACCGGCACGGTCACGCTCGCCGACGGCAGCGTGTGGCCGCTCACGACCAACGACTTCCCCACCGTCGACCCGGCGGACCCCTATACGCTCACGTCTCAGGAGCAGCACATCATCGACAAGCTCGTGTCCGAGTTTGTCACCGCCGATCACCTGCATCGCCATATCGATTTCCTCTATTCCCACGGCTCGATGTACAAGGTCGCCAACGGCAACCTGCTGTTCCATGGCTGCGTGCCGCTCAACGAAGACGGCACCTTTAGCAGCATGAACTGCTTGGGCACCTGGCACGGTGGCCGCGATTATCTCGATTTTTGCGACCACATCGCCCGCCGCGCCTGGCGCGTGGGCGACCGCGACGCTCTCGACTGGATGTGGTATCTGTGGATTGGCTTTAACTCACCCGCCAGTGGACGCCTGGTGCGTACCTTTGAGCGCGCCTATATCGCCGATAAGAGCACCTGGGTCGAGCCGATGGACCCGTACTTTACGCTTACCAAGTCGCCCTCGGTCTGCGACGACATCATGTGCGAGTTTGGCGTCACGCCCATGGCATGTTCGCCGACCGGCCACATCATCAACGGCCACACGCCCGTTAAAACCACCAAGGGCGAGCAACCCATCCGCGCCAACGGCAAGCTGCTGGTCATCGATGGCGGCTTCTGCCGCGCTTACCATCCCAAGACGGGTATCGCCGGCTATACGCTCATCTCGAGCTCGCGCGGCTGCCGCCTCAAGTCGCACCGGGCCTTTACGACGGTAGCCGAGGCACTCACGCGCAACGTGGACATCGAGAGCGAGACCAACCGTTTTGACCAAGCGGACCGTCGCCGCATGGTGAGCGACACCGATACTGGCGCCAAAATTCGCAGCCAGATCCAGGACCTGCGCCAGCTGCTCGATGCATATAGAAACGGTGCTATCGAAGAGCGCGTCTAGCCCCACCCGCGGGGATTGGCTAAACTTGCTGAGTTTGTCATCCCCATGGCGTCCCCGCGCCACCCTAAGGCAGGTACCATGCAAAAGCTCCTTGCGCAGATCATGAAATTTGGCGTCGTCGGTGTCATTGCCACGGTTATCGACTTTGGCATTATGAATCTGCTCCACTACGGTCTGGGCCTCAACATCCTAATCGCCAACACCAGCGGCTTTATCATCTCACTCATCTTTAACTACCTCGCAAGCATGAAGTACGTGTTTGCGCACAAGGAAGGCATGAGCCGCCGCCGCGAGTTCATCATCTTTGTCGTGCTGTCCGTGATCGGTTTGGTGCTCAACGACGGCATCGTGCTGGCGCTCAACGCCGGCCTGGGACTCGAGGCCAATATCGCCAAGATCTGCGCCACCGCGCTTGTCATGGTCTACAACTTTGTGACCCGAAAAATCTTCCTGGAGGGCGACGAGACAAAATAGCTCGAAACCCCTGCAGCATTACGGCGCCCACGGACGACGCGCACTCAGCGCAGTATCGTCCGTGGGTGTCGCTCGTTTACGGGCAAATTTTCAACGTTTGCGGATTAGCTCTTGAAAATTTGGCGAGTTCATATAGTTCTTGGCAAAGACCTTACGTTTCCCTTGTAAAAGCTCTAAAGTATCCTCTGCTCGATTCATCAACGCATTGGATGTGATTACGTGCGCAAGGCGCTGGCACAACCTCATACCAAGCAGTTCCTCAAGTTTGCTGTCGTGGGTCTTATCTCCTTTGGCATCGACTGGGGCATGCTCATTGCGCTCGTCGAGCTGTTCCACCTCGACTTTTTGATGAGCACCACGGTTTCGTTTATCACGTCCGTCGTGGTCAACTACTGGCTCAGCATGAAGTACGTGTTCGACCACCGCGAAGGCATGAGCCGCAAGCGCGAGTTCACGATCTTCACCATCCTGTCGGTGATCGGCCTGGGCCTCAACGACCTGTACATGTTTGTGGGCGTCACGTTTTTGAGCATCGGCTACCAGGCCATGAAGGCCATCGCCACGTTCCTCGTCACCTGGTACAACTACTTCAGCCGCCGCTTCTTCCTCGAGGGCGCACGGTCGTAGTCGATTCACTATTTGCTTGAATGTATAACCGGTTGGAATTCCCGTTCCAACCGGTTTTTTGTTTGCCGAGAGACCCGGCGACCCAGTCCCATTCGCATGAAAAACGGGCGGTCCGGATGTTGGTCCGAACCGCCCGTCTGGCGCGCTATGTCGAGGCCTCTAGCCCGTTACGTAATACCAAACGACGTTGTCACCATTGGAGAGAACGTAGTTACTGCAGGCCGTCATGGGCGTTGTGCCGTTGACGGAGTACATCCAGCCGCTCGTGCCGCCGTACTGTTTCTCGGCCAAACCACCAATCGCAGAAACATACGTGCCGTACGATGAGCCGTGTGCGTTGACAGAAAGGCCCAGCGCGCACAGGGCATCGTAAACGGTGGCGCCTTCGTTAAAGGTAAAGGTGCCGCCAGAGGACACGGGATTGCCCACAGCGCTCGATGTGACCGAAACCGTCACCGTAACGTAGTTGGACTCCTGTGAGCCGCTTTGGCTGCCCGAGGAGGCATTTCCACCATTAGAGGATGAGGCTCCATCAGACGACTGGCCACCGCCCGAAGAAGCACCGCCAGACGCATTGGAAGTATCACCGGCTCCCGTATTTTGGGCAGCGGATTTATCGCCAGACTTCTTGCCGCCCCGGTCCTCGGACTTCTTGCTATCCGAGTTTTTGTCCGATTCCTTGTTTGAAGACTCGGAATCGTCCTTGGCGTCGTTCGAACCCTTGGGCTCGTCTTTTGCATCATTCGAAGATTTGGAATCCTTGGAACTAGCCTCGCCCGAAGCGGCAGACGAGCCAGACCCCTTGGTGTCCTTGGCGACGACGCTCTCCCCCGTCACGGTCTGAACGATCCAGTCAATGGACCAGGCGCCGCTCTCGGAAGGATGGACGAAGCCCAGCGAGACGACGATCAGAATGGTGCACGCGGCAGCAAGAACGCCAAGGAGCGCCTTGCGACGAGAGGCGGACGCCGCCGAAGCGGCGCCCTGTTGCTTTGCATCGTCGAACTGAATGAACGAGGAATCTGGTTGCTTGGGGTCAGCGTCCTTGGATTTATTGGACACAACCCTCACCTACCGACGTTTGGTGAACACGAACACGCCGACGATGGCGAGACCGATGACGCCGGCGGCAACGCCAACAATGGCGAGCGGGTTGGTGCCAGTCTCCTGCTCGGAAGCACTAGAGGACTTCTTAGCAGTGGTCGTGGAAGCAGCACCCGTATCGGACTTCTTGTCGGACTTGTTGTCCTTCTTGTCAGACTTCTTCTCATCCTTCTTGTCGGACTTGTTGTCCTTGGTCTCGGTCTTGGTCGACACCGTCGTCTTGGTCGTCGGCTTATGACCCGGGGCGACAGCGCCGCCCTTCGAGCCGGAGCCGGAACCCGTGCCAGTGCCAGCGCCAGTGCCGGAACCAGTACCGGTACCAGAACCGCCGCCGCCATTCGAACCAGCGCCGCCATTACCGCCAGGGTTAACGGCATTCTTGGTCCACTTGGCATACAGCGTCAGATCGGCCGTCACCGGCGTGCTAAAGTCATACGCCTGCGTGCAAGCCTCATCGGTATACCAACCGCCGAAAGTGTAGCCATCGCGCGTCGGATCGGCCGGCTTGACCAGCTTGCCATCGGCCGTAGCAACAAACTTAGTGTCGCAAGCAGACCCGCCGTTGGAGTTAAAGGCAACCGTCCAAGACTCGACAGCTCCAAGTTTAAACAGCGTGCCCGAATCATTGATGTAGTAGAGATTGCCAGAAGCATCGGCAATGACCGGAGAGTCACAGTACTGGTAATGGCCAGCCGCATCATAAATCTGCGTCGCCTCTGCATCGCCGAGCGTATAGCGATACACGCCACCACCAGCAGAGTAGTTGACGTAATCCTTGCTATCCGCGCTGTTAACGGTGAAGTACACATAGGTCTTGCCGCCCTGAACACTCACCAGCGGAGTAGCAGCAATACCGTTGAGGCCAGCCGGCAGCGCCTTGCCGTCGGCAGCAGCGACCATCGTGGTCTTACCCGTCTTCAGGTTATAGAGAACCAGAGCAGAGCCAGTAGCCGTCTGTCCGCCGACAATCAGATTGTCACCAGACACCGCAGGGGCGCTCAGATTATTCGTAAGGCCCAGATCAACCGTCTTCTGTTCACTCAGCACGCCCTTCGCCGAAAGCGAAATCACATGGAGCTTTCCGTCGTGCGTCATCTGATAGAAGGTCGAACCATTGGACGGATCGGCAATGCAATCGGCATTTGCGACAGCGCCGAGCTTCATGGTCGAAACGACATCGCCCGTCGTCTTATCAATGCACTTAAGCGTACCCGCGCTCGTAGGAACGATGGCATACTTATCCGTCAAAGCCGCACCAGTCCAGTAATAGCCCTCGGAAGCGTCAATGTTCTGCCAAGAAACTTCGCCCGTGGCAATCTTAATGCGCATAAAGGAGCCGTTGCCGTAGGTCGCGTTGTAATTCTCGTCATACGAAATATCGACCGAGCCTACATAGACGTGCTCGCCGTCCGAAACGACGGTGCAGGAGCTCTGCGTCAAGTCCGTCAAACCAGGCGACAGCCACTTGCAGATCAGCTTGTCTGCAGTAATCGCCTGGACCGCACCGCCGTTGAGCGGAACGATGATAAGGCCATTGGTATAGATCGGGCGAGAGGTATAGCTCACCTTAGAGGCAAGCGGCGCAGAGGCAACCTTTTTGCCCGTGGACGAATCGATCTTAATGAGCTCGTTCTCGGTCGCGATGTACACAAAGCCGTTAGCGATGACAGGCTCGCTGCAGTTGGCATACTGCTGGCCAGACTCGGCCTTCCAATCGAAGGCCCACTTAAGACCGGCGGCCTGCGCAGGCGTCTTGGCATCCGTTACGGTCGAACCGTTGCCACTGTTGCCGTAGCCGGCCCACTCGGCATCCCAATTAGGAGTCGTCGCACTCGGGTCCACGACAATCTTGTCGGGATCGGGCATGGGCGATTTTTCGGTGGTGTAGGCAAATGTAACCTTGTCGCCGCTCTTGAGCGTGACCTGGTTGGCACAGAGAGATGAGGACTCTCCGTTGATATACAGATGCCAGTATTTACCGGTCGCACCATCATAGCCGTAAGACTTGTCTTCGAACGGCGAAGTAATGGACCAGTATGCACCACTCTGGGAGGCCTTGTAATCAATGCCCTTCGCCTTCAGAACCGTCTCAATAAGGTCCTGAGCCGTAGAGCCTTCGGGCAGGGAAACATTGCTTGCCGAGCCCCAGCGAGTATTGTTGCCGTTGACATCGGGGCCGATGATATCGGCGGATCCAAGCACCTGACCAGGGAGGGCATCGCTGTCGCCAGCATACATAAAGGTGACGGCGTCACCCTCATGGAGCTCGTAGGCACCAGCGCCAACGTCGGCGAACTTATACTTTGCGTCGGACTTGCCCTTTACGTAGAAGCGCCAATAGCTATTGGTCGCAGCATCAGAGCCACAATAGGTCTTACCGTCAAGCGGCGAGGTAATGCCCCTAAGGTACCAACCCCAAGACTCTTCTGTAGCTTTGAGTTTAAGACCAGCCTGCTCCAACAGGTCCTTAGCAGTAGAGCCCGCCTTGAGACTCGTCTGGCCCGTCGAAGCCCAAACCTGCTGCTTGCCGTCCTTGTCCTTGCCAAGCACCTGAACGGAAACATGGACAGAATCGGACGGCAACTGGTCTCCCCAGCCACCGTAGAACCACGTGACGGTATCGCCAGCATGGATGGTGACATTGTCCGCCGTATAGTCACTCGACTTGCCGTTGATAAACAGCTGCCAATAGGTCGAATAATCTTGGGGCGTACCCAGCTCAACACCGTTGTACTTAAGGCTCAGAATGAAGGAGCCCGCAGCAACGGCGTCAATATCATTCGCCTCAAGCGCGACCTTCGTAAGATCAAGCGCGCTCGAACCGGACGTCACCACATACTGCGCGTTGTCGACCCAGGTCTGAGTCTTGCCCTGGGCATCGCGACCAATGACGGTCACATTCGCAGCAAGCTGGTCCTTAACGACAGGGGACGCGCTACCAGCCGTATAGGCAAACTCAATCTTCTGCCCCTGGGTGAGTTTGACGCTGCTCGCGCCAACCGAGGAAGACGCGCCGTCGACGAACAGCTGCCAGTAGGCATGAGTCGTCGGATCGTAGGCAAGCGTGCGGCCATCGCTCGGGGAGGTGATGCTTTCGAGGTAGAAACCGTATGCCGTGTTCGGATCGTACTTCGCCTTGAAGCCCGTCTTCTCCTGCAGCTTAATGAAGGCATCCGCAGCCGTCGCGCCCTCGTCGAGCTTGAGCTGCGTAGGCGCCACCCAGGTCTGAGCCTTGCCGTCGGCATCGGTGCCGATAATCGAGAACGAGACCTCGATTTGCTTCTTGACGACATCGCCAGTTTCTGTCGGGTTCTCTGTCTGGACGGCAGCCGCGGCGGCAGATCCTGCTTGGCCAGCGGATGCCGTCGAAGACTGCTCGCTCGTGGCAGGGCTCTCCCCCGTCGCCGAGCCTTCGTCGCCAGTTGCTGCCTCGTTTGCGGCGGCACTAGCTGCAGGCGCGCTCCCAGAATCCGAAACCTCGGCGCCGCTCTGCTCAGCGGCACCGCCCGCAAGCGCTGCGTCCTCGCCCGGCGTCGTAGCCTGAGCCACAGCCTCGGCAATGCCCTCGGCGCCCTCGGCCCACAGCTGAGCCGGCGTGGTGCCAAAGGCCATCGCGAAGGCCAGGAATGCCACCAGGCCGCGCTTGGCTACGCCGCGTGCAATCGCGCCACGGCGATGCAGCGAGGCGCGCTCGCGCTCGTCCTCAAACATATCCATTTGTCCCCCATTGTCTGTACTTGGAGCGTTGCCTTGAGGCTGCCCCACGTCATCGCGCATGTTACGCTCGAGTTCCCCCATCGGGGTCCCCCTTCCCTCCAGAGCCCTATGCACACCGGCGGCATACGCCGCAGCCGCATGCAAGATGGGAGGCGATCCGACTTAACCTTAACGGCTCAGGTGCGTCGTCCGATCTGCGACGCGAACATCCCGAGCCAAGAGGAATTACGGTTACTGGTACAGCCGGGGACTTGCACCCCGATTCTCCCAAACGCGCAGGAAAACCGCGCGTTCGTGCGTCTCCGCACCACCATCTAGGCCATCGATTATTACCGTCAAAATGGTATCACGCAAAAGGGCCCCACACACAGGCGAAGCCCAAGGTAAAAGCTATTGTTTGCGATAGGAAAATGCGGTGACGGTCGCAGCCTCTAGTGTTTGCCGCCGTGGCTGTTGAGCCAGATATTGCGGCCCAGCATAAGCGCCAGCACCAGCGCGCTCACGTAGCCCATAAAGCCAATGACCGGGATACCAAACACAACCGGCTCGATGCGTGCGTAGTACACCACCGACGAACCGATAAACAGGCCGGCGATAACGATAGCCATCGACATGCGGTCGATAATTCCGCCCAGCTGTCGCAGTGCCTTATCGCTGCTCATGATCTGCGTGTTCACCTTAAGCTGGCCGCGCGTAAGCATGCGCGAAGCCAGCCCCAGGTACTCAGCCGCCTCGAGCGAGCCTTTTGCCGCGCGATAGCTGCTCGCGGCAAGATCGCGTCCCATATCGCGCACACGCGCATAGGTGCTTTTCTCGTTTTTAATGTGCGCCTGGATAATCTGGATCATGTTGACGTTGGGCATGTACTCGGTCAGCAAACCCTCGAGCGTCACCATGCCGCGCGCGAACATCGTCACCACGCTCGGCAGCTCAACATCGTTTTTGCGCGCCAGGTTTAGCAGCGAGGTCAAAAACTCGCCGATATCCAGGTCTTTAAGGTCGAGGCCCGCAAAGTCAGCCACGATAAAGTCAAGATCGGACAAAAAGGCCGAATGATCGAGCTCAGCCGAGTCGCCACGCGTCACGGCGAAGCGCATGAGCGAATTCTTGAGCTTGGGCACGTCACCCTCGGCCACGGCGAAAATCATGTCCTTTACGATACCGCGATCGTGACTCGACATGCGTCCGACCATACCCAAGTCGATAAAGTAAACGATGCCGTCCTTGAGAATGATGTTTCCCGCATGCGGGTCGGCATGAAAAAAGCCGTCGTCGAGCACCTGCGTCGAGTAGTCCTCGACAATCGCGGCACCGATCTTTTCCAAGTCATAGCCCTCGGCCACTAAGCGTTCAGGATCGGCGATCGAAATGCCGTCGACGTAATCCATGACCACCACGTGCTCGGTGCACAGGTCCAGATAGGATTTAGGGCACGTCACGCCATGAACGCTCTTATGGAACTCGTAGAAGTCGTTGAGGTTTTTGGCCTCGGCCAAAAAGTTGGTCTCCTCGCGAAACGAGGTCCACAGCTCCTCGACTACGCCGTGCAGGTCAACGAATTGATCGGTATTGACGAACTTGGAAACGATACGCACCACCGAGCGGATGATATCGATGTCCTGTGCCATAACCTGCTGCGCACCGGGGCGCTGCACCTTGACGGCCACGTCCTCGCCCGTCACCAGACGAGCGCGGTGCACCTGCGCGAGCGATGCGCTACCAAGCGGATTGGGGTCGATCGCATCGAACATCTCCCCCAGGCGCAGGCCGTATTCCTCTTCCAAGCAGCGGAGCACTACCTCGTACGGCACCGGCTCCACGTCGGAGCGCAAGCGGCGCAGCTCATCGCAAAAGCGTTGCGGCAGAATCTCGGACCGGTTGGCCAGAATCTGCCCCATCTTGACGAACATGGGGCCGAGCTCCTCGAGCAGGCGGCGCAAACGAACCGGCGTGAGGTTATCCCACACGCGGTACTTTTTGACCAGGCGAACAATCTGCCCAATGCGTTCGCGACGACCCGCCGGCGTGAGCTGGTATTCCTCGTCCGGCGCCATCGCGTCGGGCTCCTCGGGGACCATATCGACAGCGCGCGGCTTTTTGCGAGCGCCCGAGACGGCGGCATCGACCTCATCGACAACCGCCGCCTCGTCACCTAAGGGATCTAGATTGTTGTAATCAGTGGTGGAATCTGCCATCTGCGCTGCTACTCGGCCTCTTCGGTATCCTTCGCATCGTCGGGCTCAACGGACTCGACAGGCACCGAGGTCACGTTGTCCTCGACCGAATCAACGATATCGCGCACATGGGCCAGGAAGGCCGTGCGCTCGGGGGCGGTCATGACGCGGACCCGGGCAAGGATGAGCTCGTCGAGCACGCGTTGGGCCGCGGTCTCGCCCTGCATGCCCAGACGCTCGGTCAGGTCGGAGATGGTACCGCCGGCCTGCTCGAACATGTCGGACACACTGCGGGCGATATCGGGGGTGGCGGTGTCCTTGCGGACCTGCTCGCCTTTGGTGTTAAGGTCGTCGAGGACCTTCTTGCCGCCTTCGACAGCAACGGCGGCAGCGCCAAAGCCCACGTTAATGGCGCCGTTAACAAGCTGATCGAGTTTCATAACCATGGTTATCTCCAATCACAAACAACTGCATTGGCGTTCTTGTACCCAAGATTGAGCGAAAGCGACAAAGCGTTTTAGCGCTATTCGATCGACGGGAAATCCCTACCTCACGTTGTCGTTCATCGCGAAAGAGTTCTTCATGGCGCAGCTCGTGGTGTAGAGCACCTTGCCCAGTAGAGCATCGGTCTCCACGCGAACACGCTCGGCAAAGGCCTCGTTGGCGCGCGCAAGCTCGGCAGGCACCTCGGCCTCGGGTAGCGCGGCTACGGCAGCGTCGACGTCATGGATCTGCTTGTGGCCCATGCCACCGACCTTCTCCTGATAATCCTCGACCGCGCGACCGCACTCATGAAAACGGACGTCGGCCAGGGCGCCGATCAGGCGGTTGGCCCAGTAGAAGTTTTCGGACGTCACGCGAGCCTGCGTGTCGGCATAGTACTCGGGCATGGTCTCGACGTTGGCGTACAGCGGGACCAGCGCGTTAAACGAGTTGGAGCCAAAGGCCATCCACTGCACGGCGCGATACGCCGGCTGCGCATAGGGGCGCAGCTGCAACACGGCGAGCTGGCTGTTGCGGTTGATGCCGATGGGGCGATAGGCGCCACGCGTAGCGGGCGTGCCCTTGCTGCCGTAGCAGTCGTACTCCGTGCCCTGGTAGTGGCTCGAGAGTACGTACTTAATGTCCTCGATGGTCACCTTGCGCTCGGGCACGCGGCTCCAGGGGATATCGTCGCTCTCGGGCGTGTAGTCGGCGTCGGGGCCATCCCACACGTCGCTGGGGTTGAGGCAGCGCTGCATGTACCAGGCGCGCGGCGTGTTGTAGACGTGGTCGCTGTCGCTGTGCGAGCCAAAGGCGTCGCGTGGGTTAAAGACCACAGCCGGGCCGTCGCCCTCGACGCCCAGCGTCAGGTCCAGATGCCACTCGGCCATCCAGGCGCGCAGGTCGGCGGAGCACATGTGGTCGGCCTGGGCGCCCTCAGCGTCATCCAGGTCAAAGCTGTCGATACCCAGTTGGTTGGGCATGGTCACATAGGCGTCGTCGGGCACGCGCTTGGCGATCCAGTGGTGGCCGCCGATGGTCTCGAGCCACCAGATCTCGTCCACGTCGCTAAAGGCGATGCCGTTGTTCTCGTAGGTGCCGTAGCGCTCGAGCAGGTCGCCCAGGATACGAACGCCGTCGCGGGCGGACTTGGCATACGGCAGGACCAGGGTCACCATATCCTCCTCGCCCAGGCCACCAGGCTGCGCCGGCACATAGCCGTCCTCACCCTCGTTGCCCTTGGCAGGCACGTAGTCCACGAGTGGGTCGGCGCCGCGGACGCGCTCGTTGGTGGTGAGCGTCTCGGTTGCGGACATGCCCACATTGAGCTCGTTGAAACCGGCCTCGGCCCAGATGCCGTGGCCCGGGACAACATCGGGGACGCTCGTGTAGCGCATGGGATTATCGGGCAGTTCAACGGTCAGGCGACTCAGGACGCTCGTGTAGACGCGCGGCTGCTCGTCGGGATGCACCACGCGCATACGCTTGGGCTCAAACACCCCGTTGGACGAGTCCTCGTTACGCGCGACAAGCGTCGACCCGTCGTAGCTTGCGTTTTTACCGACCAGAATCGTTGTGCACGGCATGCGCATCCTCCTTGAGCGAAGAAATCAAACGGCAACAGTGTATCGCTTCGACGCAAAAAGGGCGAAACCACGGCGCTGGCAACCCCTGTGGTCAAAAAATGCCAAATATGAGTACTGTCACTAATTTAGTAACAGCAATTTTGCTACGCATGGGTGTCGAAAGTCTACATTTGTTCAAAAATTAGATGATGCACTTCCCCATAGGTCCAATAAAATAGGCTCTCTATCGATAATAAATATCGTTAGAGAGCCAAATTAACCTAAAATATATGTGACTATCTTGGCAACAGTACTCATATTTGGCATTTTTTGTCCACGGGGTATAGAACTAACCCCTCAAACAGCCCAAAACGCCTATTTCAATGCGCGCTCGGCCGCTTCGATCACGTGTTTGGCGAGAATCGCCGTCGTCACGGCGCCCACGCCGCCCGGCACGGGGGTGATGGCACCAACAACCGGCTCCGCGGCAACAAAATCGACGTCACCCACCAGCTTGCCAGCGTCCTCATCCCAGTTAATGCCCACATCAATGATCGTCTGGTCCTCGCGAACCGCATCCGCGCCAATCGTGCGCGCACGTCCAACCGCGGCAACCACAATGTCGGCAGCACGGCACTCGGCAGCAAGGTCACGCGTATGCGTATGGCACGTCGTCACGGTCGCATTGCGCGCCGTAAGCATGGCGGCAACGGGACGCCCGATCACCAGCGAGCGCCCGACCACAGCAACCTTAGCTCCATCCAGCTCAACGCCGTAATGATCCAGCAACGCCAACACGGCTTCAGCCGTGCAAGGAGCAAAGCCCTCACCGCGCCCCGAAAGCGTGGTGAGCAGCGAAGCCGGCGTCATGGAGTCAACGTCCTTGGCGGGATCGAGCGCTGCGGCGACGGCGTTCTCGTCAAGGCCGGCGGGCAGCGGGCGGAACATCAGGCAGCCATGAACAGCCGAATCGGTATTGATGTCCTCGATGGCCATCAACAGCTCGTCCTGCGAAACATCGGCAGAAAGCAAAACGCGACGAGCCTCAATCCCCACTTTTTCGCAGCGCTTGAGCGCACCGCGCTCGTAGGATAGGTCGTCCTCGCGTTCACCTACACGCACGATAGCCAACGTCGGAACAACGCCCCGCTCGCGCAGGGCTGCGCAGCGAGCAGCAAGTTCCTCAGTCAAAGCACGAGCAACGGGCGCGCCCTTCAGCAGTTCAGCCATGGCTATCCTCTCTTCCTTGCAGCGTCGGAGGCGCGGCGCGCCAGCGCATCGGCGCGCGGCAACCATGTGTCGAGCAGCTCATCACACGCCGTCTCGAGCTCCTCAGCACGAGCGCGATCCTTCATAGACGTGGTGTTCGCAAAGAGCGTCAAGCTCGCGCCCTGCATAGCAGAACGGCAGAACACGGCGCCGCACGCCACATCGGACAGCAGCTGACGCGAACCCTTGTCGGCCATGTCCTCGAGCAGCGCCAGTGCACGCCCGCAGGCATCCATAATGCGATACGGCGGCATAGCGGCCACATGCAGCGCATCCTGAATCGCGGTCGCTCGAGCTGGATCGTCACGCGGAATACCGTACGCCGCGGACACCTGCCCATAGGCACGAACGTCCTCGGCAACCAACTCGACAAGCTCCTGGGCCAGCTCATCAGCCTGGGCAAACGCACGCGTCAGGTCATCCGCACGATCAGCAAGCGCGGGATTGGTCGCACCGTAGCGGGCAACCATTCCGCACAGCGAGGCGCCCAGCGCACCCACAAAGGCGCTCGCGCTGCCACCGCCGGGAACCGGCTCGCGCGCGGCAAGCGCCTCGGCAAACCCGCGGCAGGTCTTGTCCATCATCTCTTGGCTCATACGTATGCACCTTCAAGTCATACAGATCGGTCGGGCGGCAACCGTCGACCAACCGCATCAAACACGTAATGATGCTAAGTCTAGCCCATAAGCACATGAGCGTCAGCACACCTGGCCATCGCGGATTTCTATGACGAACGATAGGCGTCGGCGCCGCAAACATGGGACACATGGCCCACCTTTCGAGACTTCCGAACGGCACAAACTGGGGCATATCTATAAGTAAGGAACCCGTTGGGGCAACGCCCGCGTACGCGTGCCCCTTTAAAACAACGGGCACCTCACCCCGGGGAGAGCCGGCAGCACCGGCCCTCCCCTCTTTTGGACCCGCGCATATTGCCACTTAACGGCGCAAATCCGGCCCTCAGAATGGGACACATGGCCCACCCGAGCGAGCCGCTCACGCGTACAGTAAAGGCAGGTAATCCATGGGCGGTTACAGATCGAGGAGGACACGACCATGAAAAAGAAGGCCTTTGCGATTCTCACCCTCTGCATCAGTCTCTTTGCCGCGGTTGCCCTGGTGGGTTGCGGCAAAAGCGGCGGCGCTACCGGCAGTGGCGGTGGCGGCGGCGCAGAAAAGCCAGCCGTGGATATGAGGACCGACTTCATTTGGTTTAAGGTCGAGGTCCCCGAGGGCGTCGAGATTACCGACGTTGCCGGCGACACCGCTGACAGGGCCCAGTTTAAGTTCACCGAGAGCGAGCACGCCAGCGATCGCTTCATCCCCGTCTTCGACTCTGACAAGAACGCCGATGAACTGTTCGACTACGAGGCAAAGTGGAAGGCCAACTCCGGATGGACCGAGAGCGATCCCGTTAAGTACAACGGCAAGACCTGGCGCAGTGCCTACTTCACGCACTCGGGCGGCGTAACGACCGAATACTTCACCGACGTTGACGGCGGCAGTGTGTATGTGCGTATCGACAACGTCGAGGAGCACAAGGACGCCGTCGAGACCATGATGAAGTCTCTGGAATTTGCCGACGACATCGCCGAGGCCAAGACCGAGGCCATGGACGTCAAGCTCGACGATATCGAGATCAAGCGCTAAGCGACTGGCGAGCGCAACGGAAAACACGGTCGCAGTACAAACAAGCGACGGTACCCCAGCGCTTCGTACCCAGGGAGGGCCGGTAAACCGACCCTCCCTTTCTTATGCCTGTAGCCGACGAACGCGAGGATGCCGGACGTCGGAACCGCCCCAAATGTGGCAACAGTACGAAAACGACAAACGCCCCAACACGTCCGCCCGCCGATTTATTGTGCCGCGCAGGCAATTAAACCAGCATCTTTAAACATCTGAGCAGTATAGTGACCAAAACTATCGCATAACCGCACCCTGCGAACGGAGGAGTTATGACCGAACACCACGCCATCAGCCGTCGAGCATTCACGTTGGGCCTAGGACTCGCAGCATTGTCGCCATTTGTAAGCCTGCCCGAAACCGCGGGATTGGGCCTTCCCGTGCACGCGGCATTTGCAGACGACGCTGCCACAGCGTCGGTCAGCCTCGACAATTTCGTCATTCGCCTTCGCCCCGCGGGCTATTTTCGTACCGCAAGCGTTAACGAAGACGGCAACGTCATCGGCAACGTCTGCCATCTGTTTAATGACGGCACGTCCAGCAAGCTCATCCTTGAGAACGTAACGACCAAGAATGACGATACAAATTGGTATGCCATCCGCACCCTGCTCAATTTCGAAGAGCACAAGAAGACGGGCTACAGCATTTGGTCGGTCGATGGCGACTCGGACAAAGACGGAAAGGTCATCCACGTATGGAGCGGCGAGTATGACAACAAGCCCAGCCGCGCTTTTGCGTTCGAGCGGCAATCAAACGGAACCTATATCATCCGAGACCGCACGGTCGAGAAAGAAACCGAGAAAAAAGACATTAAGTACCTGGCAATAGAATCGAGCGGCGAAGAGTAAGAGTAAGAACATTCCGTGGGAGCTCGAACTTATCGGTTACGACATGAAAAAGAACGATGCCACGGTTAGCAGCCTCGACTGGATTACGTACAGCAGCTACGTCGACGGACCATGTTGGATGAAATACGTCGAGGACAACAAGTTCCTCGACGAGCTGAGCATCCCGGGCACGCACGATTCGGGCACCTGCAGCGTGGACAACGACACTGAGCCCCAATCCTCGCAAGTAAAATGCCAGCAGGATTACATTCCCACGCAGTTGCTCGAAGGCATTCGCTATTTTGATATCCGGCTCGGAAAGGGCGACAACCCCGGTATCGACCACGGGGATTACTACCTGCTCAAAAAAGACGCGTACTTTATGCATCTTTCCGATGTCATAGGCTACTTCAAAACGTTTTTGAACGAAAATCCGACAGAAGCGCTCATCATGCTTGTATCACGAGGCAACGACGAGGCTACCGATGACAGTGTTACGACGGCTTTCGCCAAGGTTATGGGCGATAATCCCGATCTGTTCTACACGTCGAGCCATGTCCCCACGCTGGGCGAGGTTCGCGGAAAGATCGTTCTGCTGCGTCGATTTAGGCTCGCGGGCAACAGTGTAAGCGGCCACACGTGGGGCCTCGACCTTACCGAATGGGATGACAAGATCAAGGCTCACTCCGACAGCGCCACTATGTGTCTCGTCCAAGACGCGCGGGGCTTTGAAGCCGCGGGGGAAACAGGCGACAAAGAGCCCTATTGCACCAAGGTATACGCCCAGGACAAGTACAAACTCACGGGAACCGACAAGCTCAGCTGGGTCGATAATGCGCTGAAGGAAACGTCCGGGCGCACGCGCAACGAGGTAGATGTCGAGGACGATAACGGGGCCAAGGAGAAAGTCCTGGAGCGTTGCTGGTCTATCAACTACACCAGCTGCACGGGCTTGTCGCACGGAGGCAATCCTTTTACCTCGGCACGAGTAGTCAACGAGCATCTGTATAAGAGCCCGTACATCAATCCCAGCGGCATCGAGGATACAAAGTCAGATTACCTCAAGCACATTGGCATCATCGCATCCGACTTTGTTGATGCGGCGCTGGCCCGGAGCATCTATCAGCGCAATTACGATACGGAGCACAAGCAGACGGCTTCGTACTATCTCCCGTACTATCTCCCGACCCGCATGCGCATGACGTACGGCGACTCGCTGAGCGACGCCTCATTCCAGGATGGCAAGACCGTTGGCGAGGGTCATTTCCGCCTTGCCGACAGCAGCAACGCGCTCAACGCGACAGCTTCGGGCCATGCGTTTGCCATTGAATACGTGGATGTCGACGCCCTGGGCAACGAGACCGTTACGGGGCTGCAGGGCTCTGTGCCCATCGATATCGATCCACGCGCGCTGACGCCCCATTTTGAGGGACTCGAAGGCCTTAAGGCCGGCGAAGACGTGCGCGCCAAGATTGCGGCATCACTCGAGGGCAAGCTCGAAGCCGATGCCTGCACCGCCAAGCTCGAGTTTATGCACGACGCGAACGGCGCTCCGGGCACAGCAATGGCTGAGGGCGAAACATTTGCCGCAGGAACGTACTGGGTGCGCGTGAACGGTCTCTTGGGCGACGCGGCGCAGAACTACACGCTCGCCAGCGACGGAGCCGCAAGCTTTACCGTAGCGGCCTCGGGCAGTGCAGGCGGCGCCGGCACCGGCAGCAGCACGGGCTCCAACGCAGGCGGCGCTGATAAGAACGGTAAGGGCAACAAGGGCAAGGGCTCGGGCGGAAAGCTCGCCGACACGGGCGACAGCTCTGGCGTTGCCGCCGGGCTCGCTGCCGCCGCCGTGGCGACGACGGTCGCCGGCGCAGCAATGCTTGCCAGTGACCGCGAAAACGCTGAGGACGGTAGCGAATAGACAAGCCGGCCTTTTAGACACATCGACTCAATCGGGGGCGCAGAGCACCGTTCTGTGCCCCCGATTTTTACCTTGGCCCGAACGCCGCTTTCGGCTACATCACCATGTTCAGCGCGTTCACAAATTCCTGGGCCTTCGCACGGCCACTCAGGCTAAAGACACAAGCAGTCAACAGCCTGTTACGTAGGAAAACATCGCGGCCCTTGATCCTGTTGACCCCCGTGATGTCCTTAAGATAGACAATCTCGGTGTGCTTGCCGCCGAAAGTGCCCTTCTTGAGCACCCCAATACGGTTGGGGTAGATCTTAACGTCTTTAAACCCACCCGAACCTTTGTCCTGGAACAGCAAAGTGCTGTTATCCATGCGTGTCACTCCCGCGGGGTTCGCTAAAACTGCCTCTATGGCCACATTTTAGTCACCGCAAGGCTCCCATGCGAAGGTGCCAAACAGCACAGTAATGCGAGTCCGCGCGAGGCTTTAAACTAAATGCGATAAAGATGCATTCCACAAGAGGAAAGTGGGGCGACAGTGATGGGCGAACTGGTAAACCGTGGAGAATCGGCAATCGTGCCCGAAGGTTTTTACAAGCAGGTTTCCTCGATTCTCAACGCCGCTCGCGACAAGGCCTATACCGCCGTTAACTTTGCGATGGTTGAGGCATATTGGGAGATCGGCAAGAGTATTGTTGATGAACAGGGCGGAGAGGAGCGCGCCAAGTATGGCGATGCACTGATCGACGAACTTGCCGTTAGATTGACTAAGGATTTTGGCAGAGGCTTCAACGCCAGAAGCTTAAGATACATGCGTCAGTTTTATCTTGCGTTCCCAATCCGGAACGCGCTGCGTTCCGAATTGAATTGGACACATTACCGCAGGTTATCGCGTATAACCGACCCTGATGCTCGAACATGGTACATGAACGAATGTGCCGATTCTCGCTGGAGCACGCGTCAGCTCGAACGCCAGATCAACACCATGTTCCGCGAGCGCCTACTTGCCAGCAAAGACAAAGAGGCCGTCACCCAGGAAATCCAAAAGAGCGCCCCGACCCATCGCCCCGAGGATATCATCCGCGACCCATATGTACTGGAGTTTTTAGGTTTCTCGGACGATGCTGCGTTTCGCGAGAGCGATCTAGAGCAGGCGCTCATCACGCATCTTCAGAAGTTCCTGCTGGAGCTTGGCCGTGGCTTCGCTTTCGAGGCGCGCCAAAGCGCATCACCTTTGATGGGCGCCATTTCTATATTGACCTTGTTTTTTACAACTATCTGATGCGCTGCTTCGTGCTCATCGACCTTAAGACGGACGATCTTACGCATCAGGACCTGGGCCAGATGCAAATGTATGTGAACTACTACACGCGCGAGCTCATGAACGAAGGCGACAATCCGCCCATAGGCATCGTGCTCTGCGCGGACAAAAGCGATTCGATCGTCGAGTACACGCTGCCCGAAGACAACGACCAAGTGTTTGCCGCCAAATACCTGCCGTATCTTCCAAGTAAGGAAGAGTTGGCACGCGAACTGAGTGCCGAGTACCGCGCCATCAACGAAGCGACTAATGGCGAAACGCAAGGGTAGCAGCACGTTGCGACCGAAACCATCGCAGCCGTCGCAGGCGCACTCGCGGTTGCGACGGCTGCTACGAAACAATACCGGTCATGGACGCCGGCAACGACATTCTAGTCGTGGCTGGCGAGCGTGACCTGACAGGCAAAGACGCGGCCTTCGTCTGATGTGGCTCCATTGGCTGCCACAGAAAAGGGTCGGTTGCAGCCGACCCTTTAAGACGATAGCACCTGCGTTGCCCGCGCTTCCAAAGTTGACCGACTGAGGAGCGGGTTCCGCGGCACATTTTGATTTTACCCGGTGGGGCGGCTCTTTTGCAGCCGTTCCACCGTTTATTTATATCTGGCACCCTCAAACAATCAGACGGCAGCCCGCACTCCTGAGAGCCGCCCCATACCCCCGGCCATCACGTTACGGTGCCAACCGGCACCGCTCCCCTACTTCCCAAATAGCGCACCCAGCAGGCCGCGACGTTTGGGCTTCTCCTCTCGGTAGGAACCCTCGACGGCGGCTGCAACCTGGCGCGGTTGCTCGCCGCCTCCACGGCGCACGATCTGGTACAGGAACGGCGATTTAACGTATTTGACCTCGACGGGCGTGGCGTGCACAGTACTTTCGCCGGACAGATGCAGGCTCGGGTTAAGCGGCGCCACGATATGCGCCTCGCGCTTGTCGCTAAACACCACCGCTGCCGCGCGACCCGTCTGGCCATTTACAGCAATGCGCACCTGCTCGCCATCGCGGCTATCCGACGCCGGACGATCGACAAAGTAGACCGGTACCATCACCAGGCCGTCCTTGTGCTTGCGAGCCTTGCGCGCCCAGGCGCGGATGCTCTTTTTATTGAGCCCCAGGGTCGCCTCGGCATCGTTGCCTGCAATGTCGAGCGCCAGCTTATCAATAACCACCTGGTCCTTGGTAGACGCATCGACGGAGACAACGCGGAAGTCGCCCTCCTGCATGGCAGGATCGAACGGGCCCACCTTGCCAAAGTCCCACGGCTCCAGAATGCCCATAAGGCGAACGTCCAGGTAGTTTGCCCGCGGATACGCCCAGTCGAGCACCTCGTAGTACACCAAGGTCTCCTTGCTCAGTCCCTTGCCCGGGAAGGACGCCATCATGCGCAGGTCCGCAAGCGCCATGGGGAAGTAGAAGAGCATCATGTCATTTTGGATCGCGTCTTCCACGTCGTGCCCGGCAAAGGCATCGGGGTACTGGCGCACCAGCTGCAGCGCGTTGGCACGCGCCTGCTGCGGCGAAATTTCGCAGGGAATACCCTGCTCGGGTACATACTCCGCACCCACGCCCATGGTCAGGCGCTTGCTAAAGGTACCGGGCTTGAGCAGGTCGGCAACGCCGATCTTATTGCCGCATGACGGGCACTCAAACACGCGCTGAGTGGACTCGCCTTCAAAGGATGCGCCGCAGAAGGGGCACGGGATGCTCACATGCGTCGCCTCTTGGAACTCCTGCGCCGTGCCGCGGTCCTCCCACAGCAGATGCTCCAGAACCGACTGATTGCGCCAGTACGAGTTAAAGAAGTACCAGTCAGGGTCCTCCGGGCGCTCGAGCTGCGACACATGGGTGAGCTTAAGCAGCCCATCGACCACCGTCAGCGGCGCATGGCGAATGCCCAGGGCGCTCTTGGGCTCCCCCGCATCGGCCTGCCATGGAACGACCGTGCCGCAATAGGCGCACTCAAAGCTGCGTTTAGCCTGGTGCGAGTACATAGGGCCGCCGCAGTTTTGACATTTAATGGCAAACATCTCGTCCATGGAAACGTCCTCCTTTGCACAGGGCTGTCGACATTAAGTATGTCGAGCAAATCGGCGCGTGCCCATACCCATGTGGCCCAAAATGGAGCACTCGGTCGGACGGGAAGGCGCAGTGAGCTCGAAGGCGCGCGGACGGTCGCCCCCCTCCGCCTCGCGCCCGTTAGCGCCGGCAGACCATTGCTGCATTTTCTGAGCATCGGTACACGTTGCGTCTGTGCGAGCTACACTATCCCCTTAACCATGATTGTGAGGACGATCGTTATGCTATTTGTAAATCGGCTGGTACATACGCTTGTTCCCGGCAGCGAAAGCGAGCCGGTCGATACCTCCTGCCGCACCAACGCGGGCTTTGCCGCAAGCCTCATCTGCATCGGCCTCAACATCACGCTGTGCCTGGCCAAGGGCATCGCGGGCCTGCTCGCCGGCTCTGTCTCGCTCATCGCCGACGCCTTCAACAACCTCTCCGACGCCTCGAGCAACATCGTGAGCCTGCTCGGATTCCGCCTTGCCAGCCGCCCGGCCGACGAGGGGCACCCCTATGGCCACGGCCGCTACGAGTACCTGGCGGGGCTGTTTGTCGCCGTCCTGGTTTGCGCCGTCGGCATCAATCTGATCCTCGAGTCGGTCACTAAGATCATCAAGCCTTCCCCCACTGCATATTCGGTGCTCTCCTTAGCCGCCCTCGTCTTGTCCATGCTCGTTAAGCTCTGGATGGCAGCGTTCAGCCGCACGCTGGGCGATCGCATCGACTCGGAGACGCTCATCGCCACGGCACAGGACTCCAAAAACGACGTCATCACCTCGGGCTCGGTCTTGGTGGCGGCGCTTATTTCGCAGACGACAGGCTTTGACCTCGACGGCTGGGCAGGCCTGGGTGTGGGCATCTTCATCTGCATCAGCGGCATGGGCCTAGTGCGCGACGCCATCAGCCCGTTGCTGGGGCAAGCGCCCGACCCCAAGCTCGTCCAGGCAATCCGCGACAAGATCATGTCCTATCCACAGGTCTTGGGCACACACGACCTGATGGTGCACGACTACGGCCCCGGTCGTCAGTTTGCAAGCGCCCACGTGGAGATGCCCGGCGAGGGCGACGCGTTTGAGCACCACGAGATCCTGGACACCATCGAGCACGACATCAAGCGCCAGATGGGCATCGATATCACGCTGCACTGCGACCCCATCGCCACCACCGGCGACGATCTGCGCGGCTGGGTCAAGCGCGGCGTCATGCAGATTGATCCCGCGCTCTCCATCCACGACCTGCACGAACACGACGGGTTCGTTTCGTTTGACCTGGTGCGTCCCGACGGCTTTGACATATCCGACGAGGAGCTACTGGAGCTCGTCACGCGCATCGTGCACGAGCGCCGGCCCGACGTCTCATGCGTCGTTACGTTTGACTCGGGCTTTAGCTCGCCCGACCGTCCGGCCGAGCAGTTGTAGCCTGCTTAACAGCTAGTTTCCCTGCGCGCCCGAAATACCGTTTTGTAGGGCATCCCAAGCGTTCGTTGCCATATCGCCCAGGTTCTGTGCGGTATCGCCGAGATTCTGAGCCGTGTCGCCCAGCTCTTGCGCCTTGTCTCCCAACTCCTGTGCTTTGTTGCTCAAGTCCTCCAGCGTGTTGGAGCTCGAGCTGTCGGTACCGCTTTGGCCGTCGGACGAGTTGCCTGAGCTGTTCTTGTGCGTGAGCTGAATTTCGAGGTTGCCGCTGTCGTTATAGTAGGCAGAAGTAACGACCCAGTTGGCATCGACGACGGGCGTTGAGCCATCATCAGTCAGGACCACGGCATTCGAAAGATCGGCGCCGCGCGACTTGAGGAGCTTCTTGGCGTTGGACCAGTACTGCCCCGGGATATCGCTCAGATCGACAGTGCTAGACGAGGCGGACTCGGTTTGCTCGGCAGCGGTATCGGCCGTTGAACTCCCTCGCTTGTTGAGCATGCCCGACACGATGGCAAACACAACCGACAGCGCAAAGAAAATCGCCAGCACGATGAGGATCTTCTTGATCACGCTCGACGAACGCGACGGCTTCTTCTCCTCGTCCTCGCCATATTGCGGAATCGACTTGGGGTACTCGCGATACGGCTCGCGCGACTCGTAGCGAGGCTGCGCCGTGCGAGGCATATACGTCGTCTGCTGAGGCTGCGGAATGGGATTTTGCGGCAGGTCATCATAGGGATTCGGCGTCGAGGCAGCATAAGAATCCTGCGGCGCGTAATCAAACGGATCCGGAGCTGCGTTGCCATAGGGGCCTTGCGAAGATGCAGCGTAAGAATCCTGCGCCGAGTCGCCATAGCCCATAACCCGGGTGGGCTCGGCAGAAGGCTGCGTCGCGGCGGGGTCGGTATAACCGGGGTTGGGAACAACGCGGGTCGCGTCGGCGCTATCGCCAGCCTGCGCGGAAGCGTAGCCGCCCATCACGGTTGTCTTGTCCTGATCCATGCAACGATTCCTTTCCGTCGCGCGTGAGCCTCAAGTTATCCATGCATTCTACCCGCGCAAAAGCCTATGATGGGCAGAGTCCGTCGGTATCTACAAGACATGCGCGGGCCTAAGGATCAAAAAGCCCCGCCGGGCCTTGTGGGCACGGCGGGGCGGGCTAGCAGCTATGGACAGCAGACTTAGAACAGGCCGGTGATGTTGCCGTCGTTGTCGACGTCGATGTTCTCGGCCGCGGGAACCTTGGGCAGGCCGGGCATGGTCAGAACGCTGCCGGTCAGCGCGACCACAAAGTGGGCACCGGCGGAAACCTTGAGCTCGCGCACGGTGATGCGGAAACCCTCGGGAGCGCCCAGCGCCTTAGCGTTGTCGCTAAAGCTGTACTGCGTCTTGGCGACGCACACCGGCAGGTTGCCAAAGCCGTTCTCGCGCAGCTCGGCGAGCTGGCGCTTGGCGGCCGGCGTAAAGTCAACGCCGTCGGCGCGGTAGACCTTGGTGGCAACGGCCTCGAGGGCATCAGCGACATCAGCGCCGTCCTCATAGGCAAACTTGAGCTCGCTCGGCTGCTCAATCAGACGCATGACCTCATCGGCCAGGTCGAGCGCGCCCTCGCCGCCCTTGGCCCAGACCTCGGAAAGCTTAACGTTGACGCCGAGCTTCTGGCACTCGGACTCGATGAGCGCAAGCTCGGCCTCGGTGTCCGTCGGGAAGCGGTTGATGGCGACCACGCAGGGCAGACCATAAACGTTCTGGATGTTGTCGACGTGACGCAGCAGGTTGGGCATGCCAGCCTTGAGTGCCTCGAGGTTCTCCTCGTTGAGGTCGGCTTTGGCGACGCCACCGTTGTACTTAAGCGCACGAGCGGTCGCGACGATCACGACGGCGCTGGGGCGAACGCCCGTCATGCGGCACTTGATATCGAGGAACTTCTCGGCACCCAGGTCGGCGCCAAAGCCGGCCTCGGTAATGGCGACATCGCCAAAGCGCATCGCCATACGCGTGGCCATGATAGAGTTGCAGCCGTGGGCAATGTTGGCGAAGGGACCGCCGTGGACAAACGCGGGCGTGCCCTCGAGCGTCTGCACCAGGTTGGGCTTGAGCGCGTCCTTAAGCAACGCGGCCATGGCACCCTGGGCCTTGAGGTCGCGGGCACGGACGGGCTCGCCGGCAAAGCTATAGCCAACGACAATCTCACCCAAGCGTTCCTTGAGGTCGTTGATGCTCGTAGACAGGCACAGGATTGCCATGACCTCGGAGGCGACGGTGATATCGAAGCCGTCCTCGCGCGGCACGCCCTGAGCCTTACCACCAATGCCGTCGATGACGTGGCGCAGCTGACGGTCGTTCATATCGACGACGCGCTTCCAAGTGATGCGCTTAACGTCAATACCGAGCTGATTGCCCTGCTGGATGTGGTTATCAAGCATGGCGGCCAGCAGGTTGTTGGCAGCACCGATAGCGTGGAAGTCGCCGGTAAAGTGCAGGTTGATATCCTCCATGGGGATCACCTGAGCCCAGCCGCCACCGGCAGCACCGCCCTTAACGCCAAAGACGGGGCCGAGCGAAGGCTCGCGCAGGGCCACGGCACTCTTGACGCCGCGGCGACGCAGGCCATCGGCCAGACCGATGGTCGTGGTGGTCTTGCCCTCGCCCGCAGGCGTTGGGTTGATAGCGGTCACGAGAACGAGCTTGGCCTGGTGATCAGTCGGCTCGTTGAGCAGTGAATAGTCGACCTTAGCCTTGTCGAAGCCGTACGGAATAAGGTGCTTAACGTCGACGCCGGCGTTCTTGGCCACCTCGGTAATAGGCAGCGGCGTGACAGAACGTGCGATTTCGATGTCAGTAGGCATGGGCGGTCCTTTCGTTACCGAATGAGAAAAAGACCAATTCAGCATAGCACGGGCGCGCAATAGTAAAACGCCCATAACCGATGAACGGCGATATGTTTACCCGATGCCCAGCGATAGTCCAACAGCCCGCCAAAACAAAGCGCCCTAAACGGTAGGTTCAATCCCCAGGTGCTCAAAGGTGCGAAGGGTTGCCTGACGGCCCTGCGGCGTACGAATCATCAACCCGCACTGCAGCAAATAGGGCTCATAGACATCCTCGAGCGTGCCCGGGTCCTCGCCCACCGCGCTGGCAAGGGTCGTAAGTCCCACGGCACGGCCGGAGAACGTCTTGGCGAGCGTCTCCAAAATGCGAATATCCATCCAATCCAGACCGAGCTCATCGATCTCGAAGAACTCGAGCGCCTGGCGGCAAATATCGAGCTCGATGGGGCCGTTGCCGCGCACCTGTGCGTAATCGCGCACGCGCTTGAGCAGGCGATTGGCAAGACGCGGCGTGCCGCGCGAACGCGAGCCGATCTCGAGTGCACTGGGATGGTCGATCGTCACGCCCAGGATAGTCGCCGAGCGCGTCACAATCTGCGCGAGCTCCTCGACCGTGTAGTAATCCAGGCGATATGAAATGCCAAAGCGGTCGCGCAACGGGCCGGTCAACATGCCTGAGCGAGTCGTTGCCGCCACCAATGTAAACTTGGGAATATCCAGGCGAATCGAGCGCGCCGCCGGACCCTTGCCAATCACGATATCGAGGGCAAAGTCCTCCATCGCGGGGTACAGAACCTCCTCGACCGAACGGTTGAGGCGGTGGATCTCGTCGATAAACAGCACATCACCCGGCTGCAAGTTAGTAAGGATGGCCGCCAGGTCGCCCGTGCGCGCGATGGCAGGGCCACTCGTGGTCTTGATCTGAGCGCCCAACTCGTTGGCGATAACGGTGGCCAGCGTGGTCTTGCCCAGACCCGGAGGACCCGAGAAGATCACGTGGTCGAGCGTCTCGCCACGGCTCTGTGCCGCTTCGATCAACACGCGCAGGCTCTGCTTGATGTGCTCCTGGCCACAGTAGTCGTCCAGGCGCTGGGGGCGCAAAGTGCGGTCGACATCGAGGTCCTCGGCCGTCAGCTCCGAGCCCACCATGCGCTCGCCGTGCGCCATGGATGCCGCCGGCGAGTTGCCGGGCGTCGTCCACAGGTCCTGAGAGTCATCGGCTTCCCACATCACGCATCCATTCCGAGTCGCTTAAGCGCCGCGCCGAGCAGATCCTCGACACGCATATTCTGCCCATCATACCCGCTCAGGGCAACATCGGTCTCCTGCGGGCTAAAGCCCATGGAAAGGAGCGCCGCACGGGCATCATCGATGGCCGAGGGAGCAGCAGCGGGCACGGGCATCGCAACCTGGCCGGGAATCACGTCGACCGGCACAAAGCCCTTGTCCTTGGCAAAGGTGCTCTTGAGCTCCAGGATCAGACGCTGAGCTGTCTTTTTGCCCACACCGGGCACCTTGGCCATGCCCTTGTCGTCCTCGGCCATCACCAGCGAATACAGCTGCCCCACGGTATAGGTGGAAAGCACGGCGAGCGCCAGGCGCGGGCCAACGCCCGAGACAGACACGAGCCGGTCGAACATCGTGCGCTCATCCTTTGAGGAAAAACCGAAAAGTGTCATGGCGTCCTCGCGCACCTGCATACGCGTGTAGAGGCGGACCTCGCCGCCGGGCGTCGGCAACGTGGCCGCAGTGCTGCCCGAGATGCCGAGCTCAAAGCCAACGCCCGACACATCGACGACGGCAGAGCTCATCGTAGCCTCGACAAGCGTTCCGTGGAGCTGGGAAATCATCAGTATCCGGTTCCTCTCTGTTGATAGAACTCGCCACCGGTGAGGGCGCGGGTGCGGCTGAGGTTTACATGGCAGATGGCGCAGGCCAGGGCATCGGCGGCATGGTCGGGATGCGGGTCGTGGTCGAGCTGCGTGAGCGTGCGTACCATGTAGGCGACCTGCCGCTTGTCCGCGGCGCCGGTACCCACCACAGCTTGTTTGATCTGCATGGGCGTGTACTCGCCAATCTCGAGCGCGCACTCCGAAAGCGCCACGAGCGCAGCGCCGCGGGCATGCGCCGTGGGGATGGCCGAACGAACGTTGGCGCCAAAATAGATGCTCTCGACAGCAGCCGTGTCGGGTCGATAACGCTCGACGACATCCTTAAGGTCATGGGCGATATGCGACAGGCGCACCGCGAGCGGACTTCCGGCACTGGTCTCGATGCAGCCATAGGCACGGCAGCGAACCTCGCCACGCCGCTCCTCGATAATCCCCCAACCCGTATGAGCCAAACCGGGGTCGATGCCCAAAATGACCAAGCCAACCTCCCCTCGCCACAAGCACAGCACAAAGCAAGGCCCCGCGCATCATTCACGAACGTCTGTTCTAGAATAACACAACGCTAGCCCTATAAGTCAGCCGAGATCGAATTGTAGGTTGAGTATACGCAAGCGAGCGCCCGCCAGAGCGAGCAAGGTGCCTTGAAAGAGGAGGGCATTGACCTGGCGGTCATGTCCGACGATTGAAAGGCAGATTGCCGCTCTGGCGGGCGCGCAGCGACCTAGTTCTGAGAGAAGAACGGGAATTGTCGGGGATCAACCGGCGGATGCGGCATCGGACCACCCTGGGACCCACCCTGCGGACCGCCCTGACCGCCCATCATCTTATCGATGGCGTCCTGAACCTCGCCCTCGAACTTTTTCATTCCCTCGTGCAAACGACGCTGACCGTCCTCAGAGCGCAGCTCCTCCATCTGCTCGGGCGAAATACCCAGAAGCTCGCCCAGCACGCCCATCATCTCGTTTCGCACGCGCTCGCTCGTATCCTCGTCAGCAAAACGGCGCACCTCGGCGCGCGCCAGCGAATCGACCGTCATACGCTCCTTGCCGTTAAGCCCCAGGTCGGACCACGCGAGCATGTACGGCCAGGCACGCTCGGCAAACGAACGGGCCGAGACGATCGGCGCTATCGGCAACATGCGGCGGGCAGCTTCACCCTGTCGAACGAGCATCAGCAGCAGCGAGCAGGCCTCAGGCTTGCCAGCGGCCATCGGGATGTCGTCGAAAGATCGATTGCGGTCCACGTGCGCCTCGAGCGCCCCATCGACCTCACCCGGCTCAAGCCCGCCGAGCAGCTGCGCCGCGCGGTCGAGCATATCGACCGGACCGTCGAGCGTTGAGAGCGCCTGCGCCAGCACTCGCTCCATACAATCTTCCACCGCGTTGAGCGTCACGAGCTCTTGGGGCACCACGGCAGACGTGCGGTTGCGCACACGTGCCACAAACTCAAGCGTCGACAGGTACACATCGCCAAAGGGCGCGTAATCGCCCTGGTAGCCGCCGCAAAGCGCCGGCGCCGCCAGCGCGTACTCGGTTTTGGACAGCGGGCTCAGCGCCATCGCACCCAGCTCGAGCGCCGTGTCCTCCAGCATGAGGCCCAGCGTGCGCGAGCGCAGACGCTCGGCATCACCCGCCGACACGTCGCGATCGAGCACACGCGCCGCATCCGGTGCATCGCGCTCGACGGTGCGAATGTGCAAACGCTCGGCAATGGCGCGGACGGCGGCACAGCGGGCAGCCTCGGCCTCTTCCTGCGCCGGCGTAAAGATACGGTTGCGCCCCAGCACCAGGCCAATCACATTGCGCGGGCCCAGAGCGTCGACGGCCAGCGCCGCTAGCAGGGACGACGGCAAGTCACCCTCGAGTGCCACCACAGCACGCGACGCACCGTGTGCTCGGGCGTTGTCGCGCACGGCGAGCACCAGCGCCTGCCACAGCCACTCCTCGGAACGGAACTCGGGCAGTTCGTGATCTTCCAGGGCATCAAGCATCACGCCGCGCTGAATCTCCTGGACCAGCAGGCTCTCCTCAAAACACGGCGCCTGGGCCACCACGCGACCGCAGTCGTCGAGCACAAACGAACCGCCGGTATACACCGACTCGTCATAGGCGCCGACCGGCGCCATACAGGCAAACCACACGCTGCGCTTGGATGCGATCTTGCGGTAGGCGCCGCTGCGAACGGCGGCAATGGCGGCAGTCTCGCGGTCGGTCATGTCAAACGCGTTGAATTGGAAATACGCGATGAGGTCGACGCCGGTCGGCAACATCTCGAGCTCGCGGTCCAAGTCAAAAATCACGGCGATGCGCACGCCGTCCACGTCGAACACCGGCGGCGCCCAACGCGTGTCGTTGTTCTCGCCACGCTGCAAGGCAATGCTCGAACGCGCCGGCACCACATGACCGTCCTTGAGCATCATGTAGTCGAGCAGCGGCTGGCCCTCAAACGAAACCGCCGCGGGCACGATGCAGATCATGTCAAGCTCCTGGATACGCTCGGCGACACCAGTCAAGCCGGCAAGCATGTCGTGCTCAAAGTCGGCAGCGCCCACCAGGCCACCGGGCATGGCGCCCATAAAGAGCGGAGCCGGAACGCACAGCACGCGCGCTCCGCGCTCGTGGGCCAGACGAGCCTGGTCCTCGATGCGGCCGCAAATGCCCTCAATATCACCCAGGCGCATATCGATCTGTGCAAGCGCGAGCTTCATGGCTCAGCCCTTTCCGTCGTAAACCATCGAAATCGTAGTAAAAGCGCCGGCCGCATAATGCAGTCGGCGCTTGCATGTGCATATGCTAGCTATGATACCCCGAGCGGGGGCGCGCTCCTAGAATGTCGCGGACCACAGCCCGTGCAGGTTGCAGTAGGCATAGACGGTACCGGTCTTGGAGCCGCCCGCGAAAAACGTCGCGGGTTTCATGCCGGGCTCAAGGTAATGAACCTCTAAGCGGCCCTCGGCCTCAAGCGCGATCCACTCAATGTAGTGCTCGGGCAGGCTGGGGTGCTCGACCGAGCCAACGCGTGCGCGAATCACGTGACCGTCACGCTCGGTCTCGACAACAGGCACGTGCTTCTCGTGCGCCGCGTCCTCAGTGTTTGCGGTCAGTTCCGTGCAACCGGCAGGGGTCGCAACGTCGTCGCCAAGGGCAGCGATGAGCTTGCCGTCGGGGTCCTTAAAGAATTTCGCCATGATGTTCTCCTTTGCTGATGTGCCAATGTTCTTGATGGTTCTTATGCCCAAAGGCAGACAAACCATCCACGGCATTGCAAATGAACACATAACGGATTAGGCAAGCGGTCGAGCCAAAATGCGTCGACCGTCCTGTCCGCTCCAGCAGTCCCACCCCGCGCGCGGCTAGCGACCGTCACCGCCGAGCAGTGCCAGAACATCCTCGCGCGTGAACAGTGCCGACGAGATGCCGTCGCCGCCGAGCACGCTGTTGACCAGATCGCGCTTGGACTCCTGCATCTGCATAATGCGCTCCTCGATCGTGTCCTTGGCGATGAGTTTGTACACGGTCACGGTATGTTGCTGGCCAATACGATGCGCGCGGTCAGTCGCTTGGTCCTGCGCCGCCACGTTCCACCACGGGTCGTAGTGGATGACCACGTCGGCCGCCGTCAGGTTAAGGCCCACGCCGCCCGCCTTGAGCGAAATCAAAAAGACCGGCACCTCGCCCGCCTGGAACTGTGCGACCATCTTGGCGCGGCTCTCTTTAGACGATGCGCCAGTGAGCTTAAGGAAGGCGATATCCTCCTTGGCCAAGCGCTTACCGATGATATCGAGCATGCCCGTAAACTGGCTGAACAACAGGATGCGATGACCGCCGTCGAGTGCGCCGTGCACGAGCTCCATGCACGTATCGAGCTTGGCGCTCCCCGCCTTGTAATCCTCGTAGTGTAGACGCGGGTCGCAGCAGATCTGGCGCAGCTTGGTGAGCTCGGCGAGTACCTTGAGCTTGTCCTTCTTAAACTCCCCGGCCTCGCGGTGCTGCACCTGCTGGGCGATGCGGTCCTGATTTGCCAGGTAAAGCTTGCGCTGCTCACCGGCGAGCTGAGCCACGACAGTGTCCTCGATCTTTTCGGGCAGATCGGCCACCACGTCTTCCTTGACACGGCGCAGCACAAACGGCGACACGAGTGCCTGCAGGCGAGCGGCGCTGTCGCCCTCGGAGTGCTCGACCGGACTTTCGAAGCGCTTTGCAAACGATTCACGCGTGCCCAGCAGGCCCGGCATCAAAAAGTCGAAGATGCTCCAGAGCTCGGATAGGCGGTTTTCGATGGGCGTGCCCGTCAGAGCAAAGCGCACGCCGGCAGGCAGGCGCTTGGCGGCGCGAGCCACCTGGGTGAGCGGGTTTTTAATGTACTGGGCCTCATCGAGCACCACACGGGCAAAGTCCTGCTCGACGTACTCGTCGATATCGCGCCGCATAAGGTCATACGACGTCACGACCACGTTATGCTCGGCCACGCCGGCGATCTGCACGCGGCGTTGAGCCTTGGCGCCCACGATGGCGCACACATCGAGCGACGGGGCAAAGCGCTCCAGCTCGGCGGTCCAGTTGTACACAAGCGACGCGGGGCACACCACAAGTGTGGGCTTAATGTCCCCCGCTTCCACACGCGCCAGGATATGTGCGGTCATCTGCAGCGTTTTGCCCAGGCCCATGTCGTCGGCCAAGATGCCGCCAAGGCCCAGGTGTTCGAGCGAGCCGAGCCACTGGTATCCGTCGACCTGGTAGCCGCGCATCGTTGCCTCGAGCGATGCCGGCACCGTAAAGTCCATCTTGCCGAGCGTATCCAAGCGCTCGACGGTGCGGCGGAACGCGGCGTCACGATCGGCCTCGAGCGCGGGCGTGCGCGCGAGCATGCTATCGACGAATAGGGTACTCGACGCGGGAAGCGACACGCCGTCGAGCAGGTCGACAGCATCGACCCCCAAATCCTCGGCAAGGCCAAACGCGGCGCGCGCTCCCTCGTCCAGGCGAATGATGTCGCCCGACGTAAGGCGCGCAAACGTCTGGTGACGCTTGTAGGAGTCCAGATAGATGGCAAGGTCTGACGCCGAAAGGCCGCTCGCGCCCAGTTCGACGTCGAGCAGATTGCTCTTGACGGTCGCACGAACCGAGAGCTTGGGCGCGGGGCGCACCGAAATCTGGCGCAGACGGTCGCTGAGCATGACCTCACCCAGCTCGGACAGGGCGGACAGGCCCTCGGTCAGCAGGCAGAACAGGCTCTCGTCATCGCGCTCCTCGAACGCCAGACCGCCCTCGTAGAAATCGAAGTACAGGGCCGCCGTGTCCATAACACGAAACTCTGCCACCTCGTCGCGGGGCGGCACGCCGGGGCGTTGCTCTTCGAAGAGACTGCCCGGAGCGCCCAGGCTAAAGAGATCTGCCGACCAGTCGCCGTAGGTAACCGTAATTTTGCAGGTCACAAGCCCATCGTCGACGCCGATCGCCATAGCAAAGCTCGGCTCGGGCGCCACGGCGTCAAGTACGGCGGGAGCGGTCAGGTCGGTGTAGTCGCGCAAGATCGGCAGCGCCATACGACAGAACTCCCCCACCTGGTCGGCAGCGATATGGACTGGCGTGCGACAGGGCAGCAAGCGCGATAGGAACGGCGCTGCATGCTGGGCAAACGCTACATCGGTGCGGCGCGCACGGCGGGTGTCGACCAGATAGGCTACGTCGCCCGAAGCAAAGCAGTATGCATCGGCCGGCAGGCGCAGATCGTAGCTACCACCAGCCGCCGGCGCGATTTTGGCGGCAAGGAGCGGTGGGCGCTTAGACAGCGCCTCGTCCTCCCCTTCCGGAGGCATCTCAACCGCCACGTCATAGGTGCGATGCGTCGTCGTCCCCCGCGACCAGGCGGGCTCAAAGGAGATGGTCTGGCCGCGCAGCAGGTCCAGCACATATACGATGCTATGCTCGGACAGCGGCAACTGACGCTCGGCGACAAAACCGCTGCGGGCAAAGTCGTACGACGCCGAACGCGAGCTTGTGATGTCATCGAGATAGGCGACTGTCGTCACAACAAGGTTGAGCAGCTTTGTCGACACGTCTTCGAAGGCCTCGGGCGTATGGACAAACGTGAGCTTCTTGCCGTACGAGTAGGTGCCGCCTCGGACATAGGCGTCGGCCATGCCGTCGATATCCTTGACCACGTAAGACACCGAACCGCAGCGAATGCGGAACTCGAGCGCCCAGCTAAAGCGGTCGGCGAACAGCGGATTGTAGTACGGCACCAACGAGGGCTCCAACGCCGCTTTGGGGGCGTCGGGATCAACGGCACAGGCAAGCTTGCGGCGCATGCTCGCCAGCTCATCCATGCGCGCGTCCGAAAGATCGGAGAGTGCCGCCATGAGGCTAGGGCTCGTGGGGACGGGCGCCGGAAAGGGAAAGTTGGGATTGACGGCCGGCGCTTTGGGTGCGGTGCGCGCGGGCTGTTTCGGCTGCGCCGTAAACGTGCGAACCGGCGTGCGCAGCCCCTCAACAGGCTCGGTGCCGCTGGCGTCCAGGTACGCCAGCGCTGTGGCGATGGCGTGCTTGCACATGCCGGGGTAGCGATAGGCAGCGGGGCAATCGCAGTCGTAGTCGATCACCTCGTGCTCGTCCATATCGAGCGCCACGTGCGTCTTGTACAGGTCGCCGCGCGAGCCGCGCACCGTGCCCTCGACCGTCACGTTTTTGGAGAAGCGCGAGCCGCTGTCCTCAATCGACAGCACGGCGCCGTTGAGCATGAGCGAACGCCCCTTCATAAAGGTGCCGCTCAGCGCCGCCTCTTTCCGGAGCGCCTGCACAAACGTCCCCTGCGCCATCACTTCCTCCAATCTCACCCGGGGTAGCTTAGATAACCGTCACGCGGCCTTGGTTGCCGACGATGGCCTTTGCCTCTGCCAGCAGCGGAATCGAGCGTGCATTGACCTTGGCCGGCACCTCGGCACGCAGTACGCGCCCGTCGACTTGCTCAATAAAGATCTCCACGCGGTCGCCGCCCGGGTTGGTGGTGAGCACCGTGGCCAGACGCGCCATATTGCCCTGGCTAAAGCGGCTGTTGGGCACCATGACCTCAAAGACCTTGGGCTTGTTTTTCTCCTCGCTAAGCTCCAGCGGCACAATCTCCTGCGCGATGATCTGGTCGCCGCGGTCCGAGCGCTCGAGCTTGCCCTTAATGCGCACAAACGCGTCGGACAGCTGCGCGCCGGTCTCGGGATCGACCTCGCCGTACAGATACCCCTCGGCCTCCTTGTAGGTCTTGGGGAACACCACGACCGTGGCCTCGCCCTCCATGTCCTCGAGCTGCACGATGCCCATGGGATCGCCGTTTTTGGTCACGCGCTTGGACACACTCGAGACCATACCGGCCCACCACAGCGCCTTACCCTCGGGAATCTCCTGGTTGATGGTACCGCCCGTGGGGTTTTGCACCTCGTAGCCGGTGTCGATCTGCGAGAACGAGAAGTCGCGCGCTTTGCTAAGTGCATACTCAAACGGGCGCAGCGGGTGGTCCGAGACATAGATGCCCAGAACCTCCTTCTCCTGGCTCAGCTTAAGGTGGCGGTCCCACTCCTGGCCATCCGGATCGGGCACCCTCACCTCAAAGCCCGAGCCCTCAACGTCGCCAAACATGTCGAAGAACGACGTCTGGCCGCTCGCGCGATCCTTCTGGCGCTTTACCGCGGCATCGATGATGTTCTCGGGGTTGTTCTTGTCCACAAAGTGCATCATCTGGCGGCGCGGATACCCCGTGGAGTCGAAGGCGCCTGCCTTGATGAGCGATTCGATCACGCGACGGTTGGCCTGGCTCGAGTCCACGCGCTCGACAAAGTCGTGCAGTGTCTTAAACGGGCCGCCCGCCTCGCGCTCTGCGATAATCGCCTGCGCCACGCCGGTGCCCACGCCGCGAATGCCGGCCAGACCAAAGCGCACGCCCTCCTTGGTAGCCGTGAACTCGGTACCGGACTCGTTGACATCTGGCGAAAGCACGGGGATGCCGTCGTGACGGCATGCCGAGACGTAGTGCACGATCTTGTCGGTCTTGCCCGTGTAGGACGTCAGAACGGCCGCCATGTACTCGTGCGGATAGTGTGCCTTGAGCCACGCCGTCTGCATAACCAGGATGGCGTAGCCAGCGGAGTGCGACTTGTTAAAGGCGTAAGATGCGAACTCGAGAACATCGTCCCAAATCTTCTGAGCGACCTCGCGCGTGTAGTTGTTCTTGATGGCGCCATTCATCCAGTGGTCGTAGGTGGTCTCGTCCGAGCCATCCTCCCAGTGGAGCACCGTCGACGTGAGCAGCTTGATCTTCTTCTTAGCCACGGGCTTACGGATACGCGAGTCCGATTCGCCCTTGGAGAAGCCGCACATCTCGACGGAGATGAGCATAACCTGCTCCTGGTAGACCATGGTGCCGTAGGTTTCGCCCAGGATGTCGTCCAGACGGTCGTCGTAGGAGACGGCCGGCTCCTTGCCGTTCATACGGTTGATGTAGGACGAGACCATGCCGGCGCCCAGCGGGCCCGGGCGGTACAGGGCGATCAATGCTACGACGTGCTTGTACTCGGTGGGCTTCATGTTCTTGATCGTGGCCGTCATGCCGGCGGACTCGACCTGGAAGACGCCGGCGGTGTGGCCGGAGCCCATGAGCTTAAAGATCTCGGGGTCGTCAAAGGGAATCTCTTCCTCTTTGATGTCGATGCCGAAGTTCTTTTTGATGTTAGCCTTGGCCTTAGAGATAACCGTCAGCGTGCGCAGACCCAGGAAGTCCATCTTGAGCAAGCCCATGTCGGCAACGGTATGGCCCTCGTACTGGGTAATCTCGACGCCGCCCTTGGTATCGAGCTTGGTGGGTACGTGCTCGTTGACGGGATCGCGGCAGATCAGAACGGCGCACGCGTGCACGCCCTCGCCACGGGTGAGGCCCTCGATCGAGAGCGCCGTGTCGATGATGCGGCGGGCGTCGTCATCCTTTTTATAGGCCTCGGCAAAGTCGGGGTTAAACAGATCCTCTTTGCCGGGTTGCTTTTCGAGCACCTGCTTGAGCTTGACCTTGGGGTCGCTCGAGACCATCTTGGACAGGCGCTGGCCCATGTAGACCGGATAGTCCAGCACGCGCGCGGCGTCGTTGATGGCCTGCTTGGCCTTAATGGTCGAGTAGGTGATGACGTGGGTGACCTTCTCGGGGCCGTAGAGCTGGCGAACGTGCTCCACGACCTCGAGGCGCCGCTCATCGTCGAAGTCCATATCGATATCGGGCATCTCGGTACGCTGCGGGGACAGGAACCTCTCGAACATCAGGCCGTTCTCGAGCGGGTCGAACGCGGTGATGTTCATGGCGTAGGCGACGATAGCGCCGGCGGCCGAGCCACGGCCGGGGCCGACGCCGATGCCGTTGTCCTTGGCCCATTGCACGTACTCGGCAACGATCAAAAAGTAGGCGGCAAAGCCCTTGTCGCAGATGACCTTGTATTCGTACTCAAAGCGCTCTTTGATGTTAACGCCACCGATCTCGCGCGTGGCCCAGTCGTCACCATAGTGCTGGCGCAGGCCCTTCTCGCACTCGCGGCGGAACTGACTCTCGTGCGTCTCGCCCGGATCGAGCAACGGGAAGCGCGGCAGGATGATGGAGTCCCAGTCCAGCTCCACGTAGCACTTGTCGGCGATCTCGAGCGTGTTGTCGCAGGCCTCGGGGCAATACGGGAACATCGCCCGCATCTCCTCCTCGGTCTTCATGTAAAACTCCGAGCCGGTCATGCGCATGCGGTTGGGGTCGTCGACCTTGGCGTTCATGCCAATACACATGATGACGTCCTGCACGGGCGCGTCCTCGCGGCGCAGGTAGTGGAAGTCGTTTGTGGCGATGACCTTGACCCCCACCTGCTTGGCGATATCGATGAGCGTGCGGTCCATCTGCTCGTCGGTCAGGCCGTTGTCGGTGGTGATGCCGTGTTCCTGGATCTCGATGTAGAAGTCGCCGGGCTCGAAGGTGTCACGGAAGGTCTCGGCCCACTTGATGGCGCCCTCCATGTCACCGCGGTCGATGTACTTGGGAATGATGCCCGCGATGCAGGCGCTGGTGCAGATCATGCCCTTGGCATGGCGGCGCAGGTTGTCGAGCGTCACGCGCGGCTTGTAGTAAAAGCCCTGCACGGCGGCCTCGGAGACCGTCTGCATCAGGTTGACGTAGCCCTCCTGGTCCTTGGCCAGAAGGATCATGTGGTAGAGCTCGGGCTTGTGGTCGCGGGCAAGGGTCTCGTCCGGCGTAAAGTAGACCTCGCAGCCAAAGATGGGCTTGATGACCAGGGGCGGCTTGAGCTCGTCGATGTTGCCCTTCTCGTCCCACATGGCCATGTCCTTCACATACTGGGCATGCTCGCGCGGGTTTTCCTCGGGATCGGGCTCCACCAGCTCGTCGCGGCGGTCCTTTTCCAAGAAGGCCTTATCGTGGCTCCACGTCTTGTACTCGGGCGTGTTGTGATTGACGGCGTCGCAGGCCAGCGCCAGGTCGGGCACGCCATACATGTAGCCGTGGTCGGTAATGGCCACGGCGGGCATGCCAAGTTCAACGGCACGGTTGACCATATCCTGGATACGGGTTGCGCCGTCGAGCATGGAAAAAACAGTGTGATTGTGCAGATGGACGAATGCCATGTGATGAGCTCCGATGCGGGTTCGTGTTCTGACTGAACGATTTTACCGCACGGCACGGACAGCACCCGAACCTAGCCAAACCAACACGGCTCCTATTGAGTTGCGGTGAAATGCGGACTGTTTGGCGGCTTTTTTGGCCAAAACAGTCCGTATTCCACCGCAAGTTATCTGAGGGCTAGAGATTGTAGGTGACTACTTGAGGTTCGGCGGGTTCGACGAAGATGGCTGGATTCGGCTGCTCCACGCGGACGAACTTGACGGTCACGGCCTCAAAGCCCGCCTTGTGCAGAACATCAGCGTAGACGCGCGCCTGCAGGGCGTGCTTCTCGAGCAGCTGGTCGGGCGTCTCATCCGGCGTGCCGCCCGTCTTGTAGTCGATGACCAGTGCGCGTGACGGATCGGCCGGGTCGGTGGCCAGTGCATCGATGGCACCCTCGGCATAGGCGCCGTAGCGGGCGATGTCCTCGTCCTCGCAGCCCAGCGAAAAGAACGGCACCTCGGCACGAACGCACGGCCACGCGAGCAGGTCAGCACGAACAGCCGACTTGAGCCAGCGATTCAGGGCGACATCGAAGCGCTCGCGCTGCTCCGGCGTCAGGCGCCACAGGCGCGCCAGCGCATCGGCGCGCGCAGCGGGCAGCGCATCGGCACCCATCTCGATGAGCCACTGGCAAGCGGCGTGGAACGCCGAGCCCAGCGCCATGGGGTTGCCGGCGGGCTCGACAGCAGCCACGTCTGCATCCGTCATCTCCGAGCCATCCGACTCCGCATCATCGCCGGCCTCGTCCATGGGCACGTGTGCCTCGGCGGCACGATCTTCCGTCTCGGCATGGAGCGCCGCGGCGATTGACGAGTAGCTATACGAATCACGCATCGGATACGGACAGATGCCCATGCGCACGCCCACTGCCTGGGGATACACAAGCTCAAACGAATCGGGCTTGGGGTCGGCAGGACCGGGGACGGTTGAGCGCGCAGCATTATCGGCGGCATCGGCATCGCCACGAACAAGCCTGCCCTCGACATCCAGCGAAGCGTTAGCCTCAAACGCCTGCTCGCCAAACGTAAAGTCCGCCAGCGAGATAAGCTCGTAGTCGCCCGGTCTGGAGTTGTCGAACACCAAACGGTCGGCATCGAGCTGCGGCATGTCCAGAGCGTCGGTCGGCAAAATACGGCGCAGCACGTCGTAGGTCAGATCGGTCTCGACGTCGAAGGTCGGCGCCGTCACCTTGCCACGGCTCACGCCGGCATCCATCGCCAAGATCACCAGCTCGCGCGCACGCGTCATGGCGACATAGAGCAGACGAGCCCGCTCTTCGAGCGAAAGTTGCAGGTCGTCGTTGCGCAGGCGGGCAAATGCCTCGGCGGGAGAGCCCGTCGCGCATACGTCCTCCATAAGCTCTGGCGGCAACCACAGCGACGTGCCCTTGCCCTTAAACGCGTGTTCAAACTGCTTTTTGACGTCATCGCCCTTCACGAACGTACCGTCCGCGAGTTTAACGCCGTCGAAGCGTGCCGGCAGCGCCACGACCTGCGCTCCGCCCTCGACGCGACCCATCTGCGCCGCACCGGACGGCTTGCGCACGCCAAAACACTCGGCAACCGCCACGACCGGATACTCCAGACCCTTGGACGCATGCACGGTCATGATGCGTACCGCGCCGTCACCCTCCTCGTTGAGCGCGCCCGGGGCCTCCTTGCCCGCGAAGAAGCGGTCGAAGGCGAGCGCGATGGAGCGCGGAGAATTGCCGAGCTCGGCCTCTGCCTCGGCCACGGCGTCGAGCGCCTTGAGCACGTTGGCGGCAATGGCCTTCCCCTCGGGGCCGCGCTGCGCCAGGCGCACGAACCAGCCGGAGGCATTGATCGCGTCGCGCGCGATGGCGGCGAACGAATCGCGGCCCACGCGGCGAAGCGCATACCGCAGCACCTCGCGGGCGCGCGTCACGAGCGGCAAGCCCTGTAAGCCCGGCACATCGGAATCGCTCATGATGCCCGCATCGATGTTGCGGCGCGACGTCTCGCCCGTCTGATCGTCGAGTTTGGTCGCCAGCGCCAGGAACTCCTGGGCGCCGAGTGCAAACATCTGCGAGGCCAGCAGCGGCATAAGACCCTGCGCCGTATCGGCCGGATTGGCGAGCGCGCAGACCAGGGCACGCACCGTCTGCACCTCGGCTGCCTGGGCAAAGACCGAGCCGCCCGCGATGACGCAGTCGAGCCCCTGGTCGCGGAAGGCCTGTGCGTAGACGTCGGCATTGGTCATGCGACCCAGCAGCAGGACCATGCTGCCCTGAGGCTGTTTTTTATCGGCAAGCGCGCGGAAACGCTCGGCAATCGCACGAGCTTTCGCCTGCGTTCGCTCCTGGGTGCTGCCGCCGGCAACGAGCAGCGCCTGGCGGCGCGAAGCCTTTGCCCTGAGCTTGTCCTCGCGATCGTCACTCGGCTCAAGATCCAAGAACCCCTGCATCAAACCACCGGTGTCGCCGTCAAAGACGCGCGCCACGTAGCGCAGCACCTCGTCGTGGCTGCGGAAGTTGCGCACGAGTTTGACGAGCTCGCCGGCGGGGACATCGGACGTGGCGACCGTCTCGGACGCCGTCGTCGAACCCACTTTGCGCTCCTGGCGACGGAATACCTCGACCTCGGCGCCTCGGAAGCGGTAGATCGACTGCTGCGCATCGCCTACGGTGCACAGCGCGCGCTCCCCCGCGCCCGTCAGATAGCGAATCAAATCGACCTGCATCTGGTCGGTATCCTGGAACTCATCGATCATGACCATCTTAAAGCGGCCCTCGTACGCAGCACGAATGGCAGGGTAATCGCGCAACGCCTCGTACGCCATGCGAAGCAGGTCGTTATTATCGAGCGCGGACTGGGCGGCCTTCAGCGCGCGATACTCGGCCTCTACAGAGCGGGCCAAGCCCACTAGCGCATCGAGCGCGGGGCCACCGCAGGCCAGCACGATATTGATAAATGCATCGGCAGCCTCTGCCTTGAGCAGTTCGGCCTGTTCCTTGGGGAATGCCTTGCTCGCCCGCGGCATGCCGCACGACATCATGAGTCGCGCTGCATCGGCCATGGTCTTGCCGCTCGCCTCGAACGCGTCGATGGCGTCGAGTGCCATCTGCGCCTTCTCGGTCGCGGCCTTGCTCGCACCCAGTGCTGCGCGATATGCATCGGCAAGCGCCGAGGTGTCGGCCTGGCCGCGCGCCACGCTCACGTCGCCCATGCCGCCCGGCAGCTGGCTCGAGAGCTCCAGCAGCTCGCGCACCAGGCCCTTGATGGTGGTGCCGGCGCTAAAGGGGCCGCCCTCGCCCGCCATGGGATACCAGGCGTAGAGGGCCTTGAGCGATGCCGCGAGCTCGGGGGCGGCATCGGGCGCCGTCGCGCGGGCCAGCACATGCTCAACAGCCTGGTCCATAAGCTCGTCGGTATCGGTGAGCACCGTGAACTCGGGGTCGATGCCCAGCTCCAGCGCATGCGCGCGCAGGATGCGCGAGCACATGCCGTGAATGGTCGAGATCCACGCATCGTCGACGGTCAGGGCCTCCTCGTCCATGCCCTCGTCGATGAGCGCGCGGCGCACGCGGTCACGGATCTCGGCCGCGGCATCTTTGGTAAAGGTAATGGCGAGCACCTGGTCCAGATGCTCAACGAACGGACCAGACTCGGGCGAGAGCGCGTAGACGATGCGGCGCGTAAGGGTAAAGGTCTTGCCCGAACCGGCGCCCGCCGAGACAAACAGCGGACGGTCGAGCGTTTTGACGATCCGCAGCTGTTGCGGCATCAAAGTCGAAAGATCCATGGTCTACACGTCCCTCCTTACAAACGTTCCTTCGTGGTTATACGAGCAGCGCGCATGCGCGGCTTGCGCCGATGTCGGGTCGACAGCGGCGACGTCACCTGCCTCGAGCTCGCGCAGGCGCTCGGCAATGCCGGTCTCCACGCGGTCGAGCAGGGCATCGAAGTCCATGCTGCCGCCCTCGCCCGGGAAGCCCTTCTTGAGGCCCGGGATGCGACCGTCACCACGCTCTTCCTCGAGCAACTCGGCACTCGCCGCGCCGCGCAGCGCGGGCTTGCCGCCCTTGGTCGAAAAATAGAGCGCAGCACGGGTATCTAGGCCCAGCGCCCGACGCATGGCCTGCGCGTAGATGAGTGTCTGGGTATGGGGCGGCAGCCAGCGCGGGTCGTCGATGGGAGCCTCGCCCGTCTCCTCGTCACGCACCGTGGGGTCGGCAAGCTTAAACTCCTCGACACCCGAACGATGCTTGTAGTCGATTACCACGGCGCGATTCTCGGCATCCACATCTACGCGGTCGATGCGCCCGCCGAGCGGCCAACCGGCATACTCGACCTGGAGCTCGTTGAACGCAAACTCCAGGTAGCGCGGGGCAAAGGGGGCAAGTGCCTCGGACTCGTAGGCAAGCACGCCCTCCAACTGCGGCAAGATCTCGGCCACCTGACGCTCCTCCACCGGGGAGAGCGGCACCAGCGGGCCCTCGGCACCGCGCTTGCCGGCGTGCTCGGCCAGGGTCTCAGCAAAGACCTCGCGCAGCAGCTCCTGCGCGCGCGGCAAATTCATGGGCGTCACGCGCTCCATGCCCTCCTGCGGAAAACGTGCATGCAAGTGCTCCAGCACGTCGTGGACAAAGTTACCCTTCTCCATATTGCCAAAGCCGGCGTCGATCGACTGGGGCTTCACGCGGTACGAGACGAACCAGCATAGCGGGCAGGTCGAATAGGCCTCGATCTGCGAAGCGGACGTCAGGCGCGGCACCAGCGGCGCGTCCTCACCCTCGCCATCGCGACGGCGCAGGACCAGATACGGAATGGCTTCATCGCTCAGGTGCTGAGGAGCTTCGCAGGTCACGCGCTCGCGCCTAAGACCTTCGCCTGCCGCGGGATCAAAGTCAGCGATGATATCGCCCTCGCCCACGCGCGTGGGTTTGACAGCGCCAGAGGCCTTAGCGTTGCCAGCGGCCCTAGCGTTGCCAGCGGCCTCGGCATGCGCCCGCAACTCGGTCCATACGGCTGCCGGGTAGCACTCGCGTGCCTGGCGATCGTGCGTCACGCGGGCGAGCGCGACCGGACCGCTCGCCGCCTGCATTGCACGGCCAAAGCGCACGCGCAGAAGAGCGGCAGGCTCCAAAGACACGCCGTCGCGGCGCAGCTCGGCTGTCAACGTGGCAAGCGGGCCCTCTTCGTGCGAAAGCGGATAGCTGTCCAGGTCGACATCGGCAAACAGCACGGCATCGTAGCTGCCGGGGCGCAGAACCGCCGCATCGGCAAGCGGAGCAAAACGAACCTGAGCACGTGGCGTGCGATCGACCTCGTAGGTCTCGTAATCGTAAGCGGTACTGCGCTTGTCCACCTTGGTTCGAACGCCGTCGAGAACCGGCACGGTCGCGGCCTGCGACACGTCGAGCGCGCGAGCATCATTCATAAGGATGTCGATGGCATGGCGCAGCAAAGCCGTCTCCGCCTGGCGACGGGCCTGGCCGTCAAGACCGCCTAGAGCGCGATCGGGCAGCGCCTCTGCAACGGCGAGCATGGCCTTGAGCGCCGTCACGGGTTTGTCGCGCCACAGCGCCTGAAACACGTCCGAGACCACGCATGGCACGTTCTTAAACCAGTTTTCTTCGCTGGCGGCCTTGCGGGCGCCCCTCACCTGGCCCTGCACGCTCTGCAGCAGGCTCTTGACGCCCGCAGTGGTCTTGCTGCGCGACAGGCGCATGTTCTTGTCGAAGCCGCGGGCGCTCGCGGCGTCAGTACCCGAAAGCGGGCTATAAATCCAGTCGGTAAGCTCTGGAGCAGGCCACCACTCGGTCTTGGAAGCGGTGCCCTCGTCGGCGGCTTTCATACGCTCGATCAGGTTGGCGAGCGCCGTAAACTGCCTGCCCGCGATGGACTGGGAAAACGCCGTGAACTCGGTCGTCTCGGACGCAATGTGACGCGCCGCCAGACGAGAGGCGAGCTCACCGAACAGCTGGGATGACCGGGCAGAAACAACGAGCACGCGCACAGGGTCGGCGGGCGTTGCAGTAGCTTTATCGGCCTTGGACTCCTTGTGCGCTTTCACCAACTTATCGATGGCGTCCGCATAGACATGAGCACGGGCATGGGGGCCGGCGACCTCAATAAAGGCAGGCTGAGCGGCGGCCCCGCAAGCGACATCAGACGCGACGGCGTCCTCCCCCAGCGGCGCAATCTCAAACAGCACACCGCGGGCATCAAATGCCGTGGCAAGCTCCTCGCGCATCGCCGCCTGCTCGCGGTCAAGCAGCACGACGACCTCTCCCCCATTGTTCGCCACGGCAGACAGCAGCTCGAGCAGACCGTGCGTAAACGACGTGATACCGCGCACGCATACGGCGCGGGCGCACGCCGGCAGGCTATCGGCCAGGGCACCGGCCATAATGTCGGCTGCCTCGCAGGGCTCGACCATATCTCGACGGTCCAAACCGCCCGCGTAGGCACGCAAAAGCTCGAATACGCGAGCCTCGGCGTCGCTCTTGGGATCGGGACGGCAAACGTCGCCGCAGCAGCGCTCGGCACCCGTCCCCGCTACGCCCGGCAGCACATCGCGGGCCATGCGCGCGAGCATGCGCACCGTGCCCTGGCTGCGCGAAAGCGGCTGCAGGTCGGCATCATCGAGGCGCGTGACCATGTCCGAAAACAGCATCTGGCGCTGCAGGTTGTCGACGAAACCGCGCCCGTCGCCCAAAAGCTCCCAAAGCGAGCGAAGCCACGATGTGGGCGTCTTGTAGTCGATACCCAGCGAAACGCCGGCTTCCGCCGCATCATGACGGCACAGGTCGAGCTCGGCAAACGTTGGTGCCAGCAACACGGCACGCCCGTGACGGGCAATAAGGTCGGCAAGCAGCGCCGACTCGGCATCGCTCAAATCCGTGCCGGCATTGGTGGTATAGATTCGAACAGGCATGGTCCTCCGCTCAAACTGTTCGCAATAATCAATGCATCCATCCTACCCGCCCACGCGGACAGATTTGCCCCACGCCAACAGATTTGATCCCTTGGGGACGGAGGAAAATGGATCACAGTGGGGGTCAGTCTAACCCGGTGATCCGTTTTCCTCCGTCCCCAAGGGATCAAAAAACCGCCCCCGAAGGGACGGTTCTTCGTAATTCAATGTTGTCGCTGGCCTACTCGCCATCCTCCAACTTAATGAGGATCTTGCGGTAGCCACCGTACTCGCCGTTCAGCGCCTTTGAAACGCGGCTCACCGTGGTGGACGAAGCGCCGGTACGGGCCTGAACCTCAACATAAGGCTCGCCCTCGTCCAAATAGCGCGCAACCTGCAAGCGCTGAGAAAGGTCGCAAATCTCGCGCGGCGTGCAGATATCGGTCAAAAACGCTTGGATATCCTTCTCGTCGTCCAAAAGGCTAAATGCGTGGACCAGCTGCTTGACATCAGGCTTGTCAAACATGTTCTCGATATTCATCGATCACCGCCAAACCCGCCAAAAGGCATCGAAGTTGATACTGACATCGGGCATCGTTCGCCCGTTCTATGCAATAGGGCAACGCCTGTGGCTTTTGCCCGTAGCAGTGTAGCACACCACCAAACTAAAGCGACAAGACTCTCTGCCAGCGGCGCGTTTTTCAGGACGAACGCCGTTTAGAAACCATATGCGCACGTAAGCTCCACGAATATTTGAGACAATGGGCGCCCAAACACCGCGGCGCGCCCGCGCAACCATCCAGGTCGCCGCCGTAAGCCGCTTCACGCGACGCCAGCAATCCCGGCGCAAGAAAGGATTCACGCCATGCGCTTTATGCTTAACTGGCTCTTCACCTCGATCGCCATCGCGATCGCCACGTTCCTCGTCCCCGGTATCCAACCCTTCGGCTTTGCCGAGACCTGGGTCTGCTTTGCCTTTGTGGGACTGTTCCTGAACATTGTCGATTCGTTCGTCAAACCGTTTCTCACGGTCATCTCGCTGCCGCTCGCGATCATTACGCTGGGCATTTTCCAGCTTGTCGTCAACAGCTTTATGCTTGAGCTCGCGAGTTACCTGTCGGTCAACCTGCTGGGCGTCGGCATCTCCATCGCCAGCTTTGGATCGGCCTTTATGGGCAGCATCCTGGTGTCCATCACGCGCAGCATCCTCGACAGCATCGCCGAGGACTAAAACGGCCATTCCGGCCGTGTCCGTCTCAACAGCCCAAAACGAAGGCCGCCCATCGCAAAAATGGGCGGCCTTCTTATTTGCCAAGTCTCAAAGGGCGAGAAAATCTACCATTTCCACCCCGTCCCCAAATGCAGGTGTGGGTTAGATGACGTAGTCGTAGCCATGGTTGGGAGCGACAAGTTGATCGAGCGTCACACCGTCGAGGTAGTCGTTGATGAGCTTGTCCAGGTTCTTCCACACGTCGAGCGTGGGACACTCATCCGAACGCGAGCAGCCCTTGCAGTCGCCATCCAGGCAGGCGACCGGCGCCAGACTGCCCTCGGTCAGGCGCAAGATCTCGCCCACCGTGTATTGCTCGGGCGGGCGCGTGAGCACATAGCCGCCGCCCTTGCCGCGCATGCCCGAGAGCATGTTGGCGCGCACGAGCGTAGCCAAAATGTTCTCGAGATATTTCTCGGAAATCCCCTGTCGCGCCGCGATCTCTTTGAGCGGGATGCGACCGGCTGCCTGGTGCTCGGCCAGATCGACCATAACGCGCAGGGCATATCTGCCCTTAGTAGAAACCAACATGTATAGTGCTGCCTTTCGGTCATTTAGTCCGTAGAAATTCTAGCCGAAAAATTTGTTTTGAAAATACCCGTTCCGGTCAATTTCCTATTGCGTTACTAGGCTTTACTGTCTAGTATGCTTGCCAACAGCAAAACGAACAACCCATAAGGTTTGTGGGTTTCGCTGCTACACACATCGTAAAACCACACGGTATCCAGTCATTTGAACACTTTGGAGGTTCACCATGAGCAATGTTTACACGTCCATCGATCAGCTTATTGGCCACACTCCGCTTCTGGAGCTCACTCACTTTGAGGCCGATGAGGACCTCAAGGCCCGCGTGCTCGTCAAGCTGGAATACTTCAACCCCGCCGGCTCCGTCAAAGACCGCGTCGCCAAGAACATGATCGACGAGGCCGAGAAGGCCGGCAAGCTCGTGCGCGGCGGCGACTACACCATCATCGAGCCCACGAGCGGCAACACCGGCGTCGGCATCGCCTCGGTGGCGGCGGCTCGCGGCTACAAGGTGATCATCACCATGCCCGAGACTATGTCCGTCGAACGCCGCAAGCTTATGCAGGCATATGGCGCACAGCTCGTGCTCACCGACGGTTCCAAGGGCATGAAGGGCGCCATCGCCAAGGCCGAGGAGCTGCAGAAGGAGACCCCTAACAGCATTATCGCCGGTCAGTTTGTGAACCCCGCCAACCCCGCCATCCACAAGGCCACGACCGGCCCCGAGATCTGGGATGACACCGACGGCGAGGTCGACATCTTCGTCGCCGGCGTTGGCACCGGCGGTACCGTGACCGGCGTGGGCGAGTTCCTCAAGGAGCAGAACCCCGAAATTCAGGTCGTCGCCGTTGAACCCGCCACTTCCCCGGTGCTCTCTAAGGGCCAGGCCGGCCCGCACAAGATCCAGGGTATCGGTGCCGGCTTTGTGCCCGATGTCCTCGACACCCAGATCTATGACGAGATCATCCCCGTCGAGAACGACGACGCCTTTGCCACCGGCCGCGCCGTGGGCCACAAGGAGGGCGTGCTCGTGGGCATTTCGTCCGGCGCCGCCGTGTGGGCCGCACTGCAACTGGCCAAGCGCCCCGAGAACGAGGGCAAGACCATCGTGGCGCTGCTCGCCGACACCGGTGAGCGCTACCTGTCCACGGCGCTCTTCCAGGACTAGGGCCTGTCGCTTGTCGATAGGCCCAAGGCACGCCGGCCTCCCCTCTCTTCTGGCTGCCTGAGCCCATCTCGTTAGGGTATCCCACGAGACGTCCGAACTTGCTACAATGTCTGCGGCGCGGAACCAGCCTCCCGCGCCGCTTTTCTTTTTTGGCCACATGCCACCAAGGAGAACCTCCCCATGCACAACAAGCGCGTGCTCGTCGCCATGAGCGGCGGCGTCGATTCCAGCGTGACCGCGTACCTGCTCAAAAGCCAGGGCTACGAATGCGTCGGCGCCACCATGCGCCTCACCTGCCCCGCGCCCGATCCCGTCACGGGCATGAGTAAGGTCGACCGCGACATCGCCGATGCAAAGGCCGTCGCCGAGCGCCTGGGGATACCCCACCATGTGCTCGACCTGCAGCAGACCTTCGACCGCAACGTTATCGAGCGCTTTGTGACCGCCTATCAGGAGGGGCTGACGCCCAACCCGTGCATCATCTGCAACCGCCATATTAAGTTTGGCGCGCTGCTCGATGCGGCACTCGATATGGGCTGCGACTACATCGCCACGGGTCACTACGCCAAAACGAGCCAGGCGTCCGACGGCACCTGGCAGCTGCACCGTGGCGAGGACCCAAAGAAGGACCAAAGCTACTTTTTGTATTCGCTTACGCAGGAGCGCTTGGCACGCACAATCTTTCCGCTGGCAGGCCTGGACAAAGAGCGCGACGTGCGCCGCATTGCCGCCGAGCAGGGCTTCATCAACGCCAAGAAGGCCGAGAGCGAGGATATCTGCTTTATTCCAGACGGCGACTACGCGGGCTATATCGAGCGCCGCTGCGGACATGCCGCCGAGCCGGGCGATATTGTATGGCGCGACGGCAGCGTAGTCGGACGCCACAACGGCGCGTTGCGCTATACCATCGGCCAGCGCAAGGGCCTGGGCGTCGCGATGGCGCATCCCGTGTACGTAACGGGCGTCGATGCCGCCAACAACACTGTGCATCTGGGCGAGACCGAGGACCTGACGGCCACAGCGCTCACGGCCGATGAGTGGATCTGGAGCGCCCCTGCCGACCGCATGGAGGCAGAGCTCACGTCCGGCGGCATTCGCGTGGGCGCCAAGTACCGCTACCGTCAGAAAAACCAGGCAGCGACCCTTACGCGCGGCGAAGACGGGCAAATGCTGCTAACTTTTAACGAGCCCCAGCGAGCCATCGCCCCCGGCCAAGCCGTCGTAGTCTATCGCGGCGACATCGTCCTGGGCGGCGGTACCGTTACGGCAGCCATCAAATAGCAGCACCTCGCCCCATCCCCTCCATAACTTGCGGTGAAATAGGGACTGTTTAAGCGTTTAAAACCGCCAAACAGTCCCTATTTCACCGCAACTTAGAGAGGACGGCCTCGGTCGGTACTGCCGTATCAGCCGAGGCCGCTGCATCGCTAGCGCTGTACGTAGGCGCGGACGAGCTCGAAGGTGTTGCGCACGCCGTCCATGTGGCTACGCTCGTAGTTGTGGCTCGCATACACGCCGGGGCCGATCAGACCATGGCGAATGTCGTAGCCGGCAGAGAGCGTGGCTTCGACGTCCGAACCGTAATGCGGATACACGTCGATAGCGTAATCGAGCTCAAGCTCGCGCGCGATATTGGACAGCGCCGTCACCAGGTCGTAGTTGTACGGACCGCCCGAATCCTTGGCGCAGATCGACACCATGTGCTCGGTGCAGCCTAGGTCGTCGCCCACGCAGCCCATGTCAACGCTGATCATCTCGCGCGTGTCGGCCGGCACGAAGGCGCCGCCGTGGCCCACCTCCTCGTACACGGTAAAGAGCAGCGAAACCTTACGCGAAAGCGTCACCTCGCCAGCGGCGACGGCACGCGCCAAGCCCAACAAAATGGCGGCCGATAGCTTGTCATCCAGGAAGCGGCTCTTAATGTAGCCGCTCTCCGTCACCGTCGTGCGAGGATCCATAGCGATGATGTCGCCGGTCTGAATACCCAGCTCGAGCACATCGTCCTTGCTGTCGACGTTCTCGTCGAGCAAGATCTCCATGTTCTTCTCGATGGTCTTGACCGGCTCGTCGGCCACGTGCGCCGAAGGCTCGGTGTTAAGAACCACGCCCGTGTAGACATTGCCGTCGCGCGTGTAGACGGTGCAGTTCTCGCCATCGGCCGTAGACCACTGATGCCCACCGAGCGTCGTGGGGCGCAGGCGGCCATTGTCCTTAATGGAACGCACCATGGCGCCTAGGGTATCGACATGGCTCGCCAGTACGAGCGGCTCGCCCTCGCCGCCAAGCTCAACGAGCACGTTACCCTTATTAGAACGCTCAGGCCCAAACCCCATATCGCGCAGGGTCTCCATCAGATAATCAGTCGCCGCACGGGTATAGCCGGTAGGCGAAGCAATAGAAGTCAGCGTCTTAAGCTGTCCTGCGATATAGGAGAGCGTCTCCTCTAGAGAAGCATCAATATTAGAAGTCATATGCATCCTTCCAAGTAAAACTAAGACCGAGTCCCGATTTTAACCGTTCTGCACGTGCAATGCCCCAGGAGCCGAGCCACCTCCAGACGTCCTCCCGCCGATTTTACGCACGCGCACGGCTTACAATCCCAATCTTGCATAAATCCTATCGGTATCTGCATAGAAATGAGGAATCTTTTTGCTTCGTCTCAGGGTACCCCACCTTGGGCCGTGCAAAAAACGGAGTATTCAGCACCGTGGGCCCCAACGACCCCATCGCGAACGACAAAACGACGCGGTTACAGCAGTGTTGCAGGTCGTCGCAAACCAAAAACGCGGCGACAGCCCCCTCCACTCATCGATAGCCCGCCCACAATGGCTGTCGATGGGCGCCTGCGGGCCACTACGGGCCATTCAAAACGTTATGCATTTTTCAGAGCCTGCTGAATACTCCCAAAAATGCACGCTGGGAAGTGCACCACCTATCCGCAGCGGGCAGTATGCCTTGGTTTTGCCCGTTTCGGGACATCGACGCAGCACAAAAAGCCCCGCCGCGCGTAGCGCGGCGGGGCCAGCGGCAAGTCAAAAAGCGACCGCACGCCTACAAGCGAAAGAACACCAAACGAGGCTAGGCAGCCGGGCAGATCTTCTTGAAGAGCTCGATGACGTCGTCGAGCGTCGCCTCGCGCGGGTTACCCGGGAAGCAGGCGTCGGCCATGGCGTCCTTGGCCAGGACCTCGATCTCGTCAGCCTTCATAGCCTCGCAGACGTGCGGGATGTTCACGTCGGCGGAAAGCTGCTTGACGGCGGCGATGGCGGCGTCGGCGGCCTCGTCAGTGCTCATGCCCGTGGTGTCAACGCCCATGGCGACGGCGACCTTGGCCAGGCGCTCGGCGCAAACCGGCTTGTTGAACTCCATGGCGATCGGCAGCAGCATGGCGCAGGCGACGCCGTGCGGGGTGTCGTAGTGAGCGGACAGGGTGTGAGCCATGGCGTGGTCGATGCCCAGGCCGACATTGGAGAAGCCCATGCCAGCGACATACTGGCCAAGAGCCATGCCCTCGCGGCCGGAGCCGGGCTGACCGGACTTGGCCTCGGCGACGGAGTCGCGCAAGTTCTCGCTGATCAGCTTAATGGCCTCAAAGTGGAACATATCGGAGAGCTCCCAAGCGCCCTTGGTGGTGTAGCCCTCGATGGCGTGGGTCAGAGCGTCCATGCCAGTGGAAGCGGTCAGGCCGGCGGGCATGGAAGCCATCATGTCGGGGTCGACGACGGCGACCTCGGGGGCGTCGTTGGTGTCGACGCACACGAACTTGCGGACCTTCTCGGGGTCGGTGATGACGTAGTTGATGGTCACCTCAGCAGCGGTACCGGCGGTCGTCGGCACAGCGATGGTGAACACGGCGTGGTTCTTAGTCGGAGCAACGCCCTCGAGGCTGCGGACATCGGCAAACTCGGGGTTGTTGATGATGATGCCGATGGCCTTAGCGGTGTCCATGGAGGAGCCGCCACCGATGGTCACGATAGCGTCAGCCTCGGCGGCCTTGAAGGCCTCGACGCCGTCCTTGACGTTCTGAATCGTGGGGTTGGGCTTGATCTCGGAGTAGAGGCTCCAGGCGATGCCAGCGGCGTCGAGCTCGTCGGTCACCTTGGCGGTAACGCCAAACTTGACCAGATCGGGATCGGAGCAGACGAAGATCTTCTTGTAGCCGCGACGCTGGAGCTCGCCGGGGATCTCCTTGATGGCGCCGGAACCATGATAAGAGATGGTATTGAGAACGAAACGATTAGCCATTGATAGCCTCCCATCGTGTGCGAGGCACCCATTACGCCCCGCGCTATAAGTCCCATCCTAACGCTTTTGAAACAAAAAACGCGTGAGAACATCAAAAGTGTTAAAGCGTTTCAACAGAATAACGGAGCCCTAGTCCTTCCCTCCCGACAGCAGCGAAGGCTAGA
>CABQLK010000005.1 GCA_902465015.1 uncultured Collinsella sp. | reverse complement strand
GACATATGTGGCCCAACTCATCTAAAAACGCCTAATTTATATGTTACGAAGTTAGTGCCCGTACTCATATTTGCCACTTTTTGCACACGGCCTATCCCAGCCATGGTAAATCGATAACAAAACGGGCTCCAGACCGCTGAATCGTGCCGCATATGGCACGTCCGCAGTCCGGAACCCGGTCCAAATTGAGTTATTGCGCTGTGTTAGGCCAAAACGTCCGACAAAATCTCGATCAGGCTGTCCACGTCGGCTTCCTCGCACACGAGCGGCGGCAGGAAACGCAGCGTGTGGGCACCAGTAGCGTTAATCACGGCGCCGGCGGCCAGCGCGCGGGCAACAATATCATGTGCATCGCCCGCAGCGTCATCCAAATCGCAGCCGAGCATTAAGCCGCGACCGCGTGCCTCGACCACATGCGGCAGCTTGGTGAGTTTTGCCTCCATATAAGCACCCACCTTGGCAGCATGCTCGGCATAATCGCCGCGCACGAGCGCGGAGAGCGTCGCGGCGCACGCCGCGACAGCCAAGCAGCTACCGCCAAAGGTCGAACCGTGGTCACCAGGCTTAAACACGTCGGCGATCTCTTTCTTTGCCACCACGGCGCCCATGGGGACGCCGTCGGCGATGCCCTTGGCAAGACTCATGATGTCGGGCTCCACACCATAGGTCTGGAATGCAAACGGCTTGCCGGAGCGGAAGATGCCACACTGGACCTCGTCGGCGATAAGAACGGCGCCCACCTCGTGCGCCAGGTCGCGCGCTGCCGTCATAAACTCCTCGGTCATGGGGTGTACACCGCTCTCGCCCTGGATCGGCTCGAGCATCACGGCACAAATTTCGCTTCTCAGCTGCTTAAAGATCGAACGTAGTTCGTCGACATCGTTGGGCGTGCAGGCCACAAAACCGCCCGGCAGCGGACGGAAGCTATCCTGCAGCCAATCCTGCATGGTGGCGGCAATGGTCTCGAGCGTACGGCCGTGGAAGCCGCCGCGCATGCACACGATGGTGTTGCCACCGTTACCAGCACGCTTGGCGTACAGACGCGCGAGCTTCATCGAGCCCTCGTTGGCTTCGGCACCAGAATTGGCAAAGAACGTCTCCCATACCTGCTCGCCCGTCGTCGGAGCGCCGAGTGCAGCTGCCGTGGTCTCATCGCCGGCGGCAATGGCATCGGCAATCACGCGTGCACTGTCCACGTCGTCGTTGGCAAGCTTGGACAGCAGCGCCGCGACCTGTCCACGCTGCTCGATGTAGAAGTAGTTAGACACATGCATGAGCTTTTTGGTCTGCGCCTCGAGCGCCGAAAGCACTGCAGAATTACCGTGGCCTAGGCTGCACACACCGATACCAGCAAGAAAATCAAGATACTCACAGCCATCGTCGCCGGTGAGCTTCATGCCGTGACCCTCGACAAACTCGACCGGAGAGCGACCAAAGGTATGCATAACGTAATGGGATTCGAGCGATTGTTGAGTTGCAAGTGACATGGGATGCCTTTCGTTGGGCGCCGTACGGCGCGGGGCTATGGGTGCAGGGACGCGACGACCGCGGGTCGGCTAGACCGTTTGGAGCTTCTCGACCTCGTCGAGGTTCTCGGTCAGGCGTGCCGCAAAGGTCGAAAGCGGGTGCGGGTGCGTATCAAACTCGTAGGCCGTCTCGGTGGAGTGGATCACAGTACCGACGCCAGCATCGGTCAGCAGCTCCAGCAGCAGCGAGTGCGGCGTCGTGCCGTTGATGATGTGGGCTCGGAACACGCCAGCGGTAAGCGCATCGACGGCGGCGCGCAGCTTGGGGATCATGCCCTTGTCGACCTCGCCGCCGTAGAGCATCTCATTGACCTCGTCGAGCGTCAGGTTGGAGATAAGCGAATCCTTGTCGCTAAAGTCCTTGTACAGACCGTCGACATCGGTCAAAAAAATCGCCTTGTGCGCATGAAGTGCCGCCGCAACGGCGCCGGCGGCGGTATCGGCGTTGATGTTGAAGAAGCCACCGTCCTCCCCCGCCGCGACCGTGGCGATAACGGGAATGTACTCGCTATCGAGCAAACGCTCGATATAGTCGGTGTTGACGTGCGTGACCTTGCCTACGCGGCCGAGCTCTGGGTCGAGCGGCTCGGCGATAAGGGTACCGGCGTCGCTGCCGGACACGCCCACGGCTAGGTTGCCATGGTGGTTGAGCGCTGCGACCAGCTCCTGGTTGACCTTGCCGCCCAGCACCTCGCGCACAATATCCATGGTCGCCGGCGTGGTCACACGCTGGCCGTTCTTAAACTCGACGGGAATGTCGTAGTGGCTCAGCGCCTCGTTGATGGCCTTGCCGCCGCCGTGCACGATAACAGGGCGCATGCCGATAATCTTGAGCAGAACGATGTCACTCATCACGTCACGGCGCAGCTGCTCGTCGACCATGGCGGCACCGCCGTACTTGATAACGACCGTCTTACCGGTCAGGTTCTTAATCCACGGCAGCGCCTCGAACAGCAGCCGCGCGGTAACTTCGTTGGATTCGCTCGAGCGACAATCGCGTGCGAACTTCATAGTCTGCCTCGTCTTTCGTGTAGCTATCGCGCCGCACCTCGTTGCCCGCGATTGCAGCGGGGCGCGCGGCACATCGGGAGTTTAGGAACGGTAGTCGCCGTTGATCGAGATGTACTCGTGCGTGAGGTCGCAGGTCCACACAGTCGTTGCCGCGTCGCCTGCGCCCAGGTCGGCCGAAATCACAATCTCGGGCGCCTCAAAACGTCGCAGGGCCTCGTCCTCATCGAAGGGGACCGTCAGGCCATCGCGACAGACGGGCATACCCATCATGTCGATGGACACATCTTCTTGGTTAAACTGCACGCCGCACTTGCCGAGCGCCATGGCAACGCGGCCCCAGTTGCAGTCGTGGCCGGCAATGCAGGTCTTGACGAGCGGCGAGTTGGCAACAGCACGGGCGGCGATATCGGCCTCCTCGTCGTTCGCGGCGCCGGTGACATTAACCGTCACGAGCTTGGATGCGCCCTCGCCATCTGCGGCGATGTTGCGCGCCAGGCTCTCGCACACCTCATGCACGGCAAAGGCCAACTCGTCAAAGGCATCGGAGCCCTCGACAATAGGCTCGGCATTTGCGGCAGCGCCGGAAGCGAGCATGATGCAGGTGTCGTTGGTCGAAGTATCGGAGTCGACCGTTACCTTGTTGAAGGTCTGCTTGACGGTGGAGAGTAACAGGGCGTGGAGCGCCGCTGGCTCGACGGGGGCATCGGTAGTGATGACCGCGATCATGGTGGCCATGTTGGGCATGATCATACCCGAGCCCTTGCACATACCGCCCACCGTATAGGCATTGCCTGCGTACCCCGCGGCCTCGCTGCGGTAACACACGGCATACTCCTTGGAGTGCGTGTCGGTCGTCATGATAGCGCGGGCGGCATCGGCGCCACCGTAGGCGGAGAGCGCCTCGTAGGCGGCAGGAACGGCAGTCTCAAACGTGTCGATCGGCAGAATCTGGCCAATCACGCCCGTGGAGGCGACCAGGATTTGCTGAGGCTCGCAGCCGATGACCTGCGAGGCGATGTTGCACGTCTCGCGCGCGCAGGCAAGGCCCGTCTCACCGGTGGCCGCGTTGGCGTTACCGGAATTGACCGAGACACCGGCGATGATGCCATAGCCCTTATCGGCACCGCCCAAATTGGCGCGGCTCACCTGCACGGGCGCTGCGCAAAAGCGGTTGGTCGTAAACACACCGGCGCCGGGACAGGGCTTATCGGGCACGACGAGCGCGTAATCCAAGCGCTCGGGATTCTTGCGGAATCCGGCATGGATGCCCGCCGCCTTAAAGCCGGCTGCCGCCGTTACGCCGCCCTCTACGGCACGAATCTTGATATCGAACTGCTCTGTATTCATCGTCTTTATGACTCCTTATGTCAAACAAAAAATGGGCATCGGTTGGTGCGCCACGCCAGCCACAATCACGAGACCAGCTTAAGAGTGGCGCCCCACTCGATGCCCGACTACCAAATCGCTAACAATCGAATGTGCTACACCGGGCACGCCACTGTGGGCAAGCCTCGTCGCTCGTCAAAACCAAAGACGATGTTGGCGCACTGGACCGCCTGGCCTGCTGCACCCTTGCACAGATTGTCGATGGCGCCCGTAGCCACCAGAACGCCCGCGCGCTTGTTGATCGCGAGGCCGATCTGGGCGGCGTTGGTGCCGACGACCGAAGCTGTCTTGGGCTGTTGGCCGGCATCGAGTACGCGCACGAAGGTGCGACCGGCGTAGAACTGCTTGTAATGGTCGACAACGTCCTCAAGGGTCAGCGTGTCGAGAGCCTGCGGCGCGAGCGGCAGCGTCACCGTGGAGAGCAGGCCGCGCTTGAGCGGTGCCAGGTGCGGGGTAAAGACGACACGATCGGTTAGGCCCAAGATCTGCTCGATTTCGGGCGTGTGACGATGCTTGCCCACGCCATAGGCCTCCAGGTTTTCGTCCGCGCTGCAAAAATGCGTACGGGCGTTGCAGGACTTACCGGCACCCGTTACGCCGCTGATGGCGTCAACGATCACGGGGCCGCTCTGGGCGACCCAGCCGGCGCGCACGGCAGGCGCGGCGGCAAGGCTCGTTGCGGTGGGATAGCAACCGGCGCAGGCGACCAGCACGGGCTTGCCGTCGGCGTGGTCGGATGCAGCGGTCTCCAAATCCTGGCAGAACAGCTCGGGCAGACCAAAGGCTCGGCTCTTGAGTAGCTCGGGACTCGTGTGCTCAGCGGCATACCAGGCCTCAAAGGTGGCCGGATCGTTCAGGCGATAGTCGGCCGAGAGGTCAATGCAGGAGACTCCCGCGGCAAGCAGGGCGGGCACCTGTGCCATGGCAGCCGTGTGCGGCACGGCCAAAAAGACCGCATCGCAGTTCTTGAGCTCGGGGGCATCATGCGTCGTGAAGACAAGATCGCTTACGCCGGCGAAGCTCGAGTACACCGCAGACAACGGCTGGCCGGCATCGGCGTTGGACGTAATGGCAGCAAGTTCAAACTCGGGATGACCGAGGACGAGGCGAATGAGCTCGGCGCCGGCATATCCAGCCGCACCGACGATTCCAACCTTTAAAGACATATCGGCCTCCTTGTCTGCAGTTATGCACCAATGCGCATCCCGCAGCCGTCGTTATGAAGTGGGTTGAAACTTTAGCACCAAAAGATGCATATATACGCAAATCTTTTACATATTCATGCATTGAAACAGTCCCGACACATTCACTCGAAGGAATTGACAAATAAATGCGGGCCCCATATTGCCCAGTGCGCCTTACGGTGACGTTGCAATGTGGGGCCCGCCACATGCGAGAATTTGAATTGTCAAAGCTTGCTGAGAGACTCGTTTAGAGCTCGACCGGCGCCCATTCGTCATGGTTGCAGATAAAGGCCTCGGGTTCCTCCACGCTAAAGAAGACGAGCGTGGGATCGTCTGCGCCCTCGTAGTGCTCGCCTAGGCGCTCCAGGTGCTTCCAACCTGCCTCGCGTATATCGGGAGCGGCTTGGTCATCCAGACCCGCACGCCCGCGCAAGATGAGCCAGCCATGGCCCGGCCACCAACTCGTGGCCTCAAAGCGTTGATTTTGCAGCAGCTCTTGCCACACGTCTTTGGTGCGCGCCGTTACAAACCACAGCTTGCCGTCCTGGATCTGCGCAAACGAAAACGGACGCACATGCGGCTGTCCGTCAACGCTCGTCGCCAAATACCATGCCGGCACCGACGTCAGATACTCCAACACCGTATTCAATCCGTCCATGTGTCCTCCTGGCACTAGTCTTTTTGGGTCGGGGCTGCTTTAGCTACCCTAGGGTTAAAGCTCCAGGCGCTCCTCGCTGCCGTCGATATCACAGAAGCGGGCGGCGATATTGCGCACCGAGAAAAACGCAAGGCGACCGTCGTTGGCACTATCGTGTTGCTCGCCGATGCCCACCATGTGCTTAAAGCCGGCTTGGCGCACCCGGTCGCTCACGACCGCGTCGTCCTCGAGCGCGGCCTCGCCAGTCAGCACAATCCAACACTCCCCCGGTTTCCAACCCGAAACCTCAAACTTGGGGTTCGCGCTAAGCTCGGCCCACACGTCCTTATCGCGCGAGGTGCAAAACCACAGCTTGCCATCATCGACCATGGCAAACGAGAACGGCCTCACGCGCGGCTGATGTCCGTCCGTCACGTCGATCGTGGCGAGATACCACGCCGGAATACGCCTAAGATACGAACAGGCGCGCTCGAGCTGCGCCGTGCGGTCGTTGTCGGTCATAGGGACCCCTTTCCTGCGCTCGAATCGCGCCTAAACAAGTTGAAGATTGATGACGATGACGCAGATGAGCAGCAGCGTCGTCACCACCGCTGCCAGCGCATCCCCGCGGCCAAACGCAAGCGTATGCAGGCGTGTGCGTCCCTGCTCGCCATGATAGCAACGGGCATCCATGGCGGCAGACAACGTCTCGGCATGACGGAACACACCCGTGAACAGCGGAATCGCCACACTGCCAAGCATACGAACGCCGCCGAGCGGGCCTCCCGTCACGCGCGCACCGCGGCTCGCCTGCGCATCGGCCGTCTGCTTCATCTCGGTGGCAAACTGCGGCATAAAGCGCAGCGCGATACCCATGATCATACCGAGCTCGTGCGCAGGAAGTCCCACACGCGCAAACGGCGCGAGCAGGCGCTCAAAACCCGCGGTGAGGTCGAGCGTCGGTGTGGTGAGCGTGATAGCGCTCATACCGGCCATCATCAAGGTCAGGCGGCACGCCATAAAGGCAGCGGAATGCAGCGAGCCCTCGCTTATCTGCAAAAAGCCGAGCTGCCACAGGATGCGCCCGCTCTGGTCGGAAAACAGGTTGAGCACCGCGACCACCGCGACGATCGCCAGCAGCGGCGCCATCGATGACAGGACGCGACGAGCCGGCACCCGAGACACGGTATAGATCAGGACAACGAAGATTGCGACCGGGACCAGTCCGCGGAAGCTACTGACCGTGAGCGTCGTGATCAGAAACACAAAGCCCAAGAGCAACTTAGTTCGCGGGTCCAGGCGGTGGATTGCACTATCGCCGGGATAGTAGCTGCCAAACGAAAACGCCTCCATTAGCAGCCCTCCTCTCGCGCGACCGTCTTGGATTTAGCAATGTCCGCGACGTTAGAAGGACCGTCCGAGCGACCGATTAGCAGGTCCACCAACTCGTCTGTCAGCGACTCAACCGTATAGAGGCCGTCAAAGCGCAGCGGCACGCCTGCCTTCGCAAGCGCCAGCGCCATGCGCTGGGCAGCGGGAACACCCAAGCCGATTGATTTAAGCTCATCGGCATGCGCAAAAACCTGAGCGGGCCTGCCCTCGGCAAACACCTCGCCCTCGTTCATCACGACAATACGGTCGCAGCAATTGGCAAGGTCATCCATACTGTGCGAGACCATGACGACGGTCAGGCCCCCATGGTGAAGCCGATCGATGAGCTCCAGGAAATCACTGCGCGCCGCCGGATCGAGCCCTGCCATGGGCTCATCGAGCACCAGGACCTCGGGCTCCATGGCAAGCACGCCAGCAAACGCCACGCGCCGCTGCTGCCCGCCGGAGAGCTCAAAGGGGTTCTTGTCGCCCACCGTAGCCAGGTCGAGGCCCACGCGCGCGAGCGATGACTCAACGCGGCGGGCGACCTCGGCCTGCGACAAGCCAAGGTTACGCGGACCAAACGCCACGTCCTGCGCCACGGTCTCGGCAAACAGCTGACGCTCTGGATACTGAAACACCACGCCGACCTTTGCCTTAACCGCGGCGGCATCTTTCTTGTTTACCAAGTCGAGCCCCAACGCGCAAACGCTCCCCTCCTGCGGGCGGATTAATCCGTTGAGGTGCTGGACCAGTGTGGATTTACCCGAACCGGTATGGCCCGCTAGCCCCAGGAACTCGCCACGACGCACCGTCAGCGATACATCACGCAGTGCCCACGGACTGCTGGGGTCGTTTCCCCAAAGAGCCTGTTTGTTCGATTTGCCCGCAGCGGCCGAGCGCTTATGCCAGCGACGGCGCTCGCGCGGGCTGAGCGAATAACTGTACGAAACATGAGATAGCTCGATAACAGGCTCCGACGCGTTGTCCTCGTTGTCTGCCGGAATAGTGCCGTCAGCGATTTCCGACTGGAACGCGGAAGGCTGCCCCGCGGTGCCCGCCTCACTTCGCTCGGTATAGGCCTGCGCAACCTCGGCAACCATATCCGCCTCGCGCACCTGCGCGTGAACAGGCACGCCCTTCGCACGAAGCGCCATGCCCAAACGGCACGACTCCGGCATGTCCAGATTGAGCTGCACAAGTTCGTCCGCCTGCGTCAAGATCTCCTCGGGCGTACCGAGCATGGCAACGCGGCCCGCTTGGAAGACAGCAATGCGATCGGCCTCGGAGGCCTCTTCCATAAAGTGCGTAATCATCACGATAATCATGCCGCGTTCGTGCAGCGCGTGACAGGCCTTCATAAGGCCCTTGCGCCCGCGCGGATCGAGCATCGAGGAGGCCTCATCCAAGATGAGCACGCGCGGCTCCATGGCGAGCACGCCGGCAAGCGCCACGCGCTGCTTTTGTCCGCCCGAGAGAGCGTGGGTCTCGTGGCGCTCAAAGCCCACCAGACCCACGGCCTTCAGCGCCTCGCGCACGCGCTGCGCAATCTGGGCCGATTCGACCCCTAAGTTCTCGGGACCAAACGCAACATCGTCCTCGACAAGCGTCGCCACAAGCTGGTCGTCGGGATTCTGGAACACCATGCCCGCAGTCGAGCGGATGTCGTAGACCAGCTCGGGATCGGACGCGTCCTTGCCGTTGACGCACACCGTTCCCGCATCGGGCTGCAGCAGCGCGTTCAGATGCTTGGCAAACGTCGACTTGCCCGACCCGTTTCCGCCGAGGATGCAGAAAAACTCGCCATTCGCGATGTTCATATCGATGCCATCGAGCGCCGATGCAGCACCGTCATAGCTAAAGGAAACGCCCCGACACTCAATCATGCGCGGCCTTTAACCTGGTCCTTTTTAGGCGTGATGAGGTTGGAGACCGCCTTGTACACCGCCAGCGTCAACACCGAGTTGAGCACGGTCTTGATGAGGTTAAACGGTAAAACGGCGGGAAGCATGAGCGGCAGAATCACATCGGCCGAGCCATACCAGAACCAAACGCCGATGGTCAGGTTCGCGACCATGGACAGCGCCGTAGCGGCAATGACGCCGAGCACCAGACCAATCACGGCGCCCTTGTAGGTGTGCATCTTTTGGTAGACGATCGCCGCGGGCAGAATATAGCCCAGCGTAGCCACCAGGTTCATAAGCGCACCGACCCAATCGCCCGTGGTAAGCGCATGGATAACGATCGCCATAGCGGCAACAGCTGTGCCGGCACCAGGGCCATACGCAAATCCACACACCATCGCCGGCACCAGCGACGGGTCATACGTCAAAAACGGCGCCGAGGGGAGGATGGGCAGCTGCACGTACATAAACAGTGCTCCCAAGGCGCACATCAACGCCATGGTAACGAGCTGTTTGGTGCTCCACCTATTCGTGTTCTCAAAATGGATATGCTGCGACTGTTCAGACATAAGATCACCTGCCTCTTTCATCCGGACTCTAACCGTTGGTACTGGGATCTCACCAGTTCGGCCGGCATGCGAACCAACGCACACACGGGTCGCGGACTCATCGGCTCGGTCACAGGCATCTCACCTGCGCCACGGTGTCCCTTTGACACCGCCCGATTTACCGCCAGTGGGGAATTTCACCCCGCCCTGAAACAGCAATTGCAAGTGTAGCACCAGTAGGCTATCGCGCAAGTATGCCGAGGGTAATTTGTGGTGGGGAAACGCTCCAAAATGCGCCCGGGATAGAGCAGCGGTTCGACCAAGTTGCCCACCCATCCCAAAGTGATGCGTCTTTCGCGCAAAGCGCGAAATAGCAACCGGGATACGTATCCCTATCAGCCGCGATCTCCGCCCACGCCGACCTCAAGGCCGCAAACGCAGGGAATCCGAGGACGTTCCGGAGAGAAGCCCCGTCACGCCCCCGGATTCCCGGTGGGAGTTCTAGACCTTGTCGGCCTTAGTACATACCGCCGCCCTGCTGACCAGCGGTGGCAGCAGCGATAGCGTCCTCAAGCTGAGTGTTCTTGGGCACATCGGAGACGGTGGCCTCGGTGATGAGAATCAGGCTGGCGACGGAAGCAGCGTTCTGCAGGGTGACGCGGCTGACCTTGACGGGGTCGAGGACACCCATCTCAATCATGTCGCCCCACTCGCCGTTGGCAGAGTTGAGACCCTGGCCGGCGGGCAGCTCGGCAACCTTGTCGACCACGACAGCGCCCTCAAAGCCAGCGTTCTTGGCGATGGTAGCGACCGGAGCGGTCAGAGCCTTCTTGACGATATCGACGCCAATCTTCTCCTCGGGGTCGTCGATCTCAACAGCGTCGAGCGCAGGAGCTGCGTCCATGAAGGCGACGCCGCCGCCAGCGACAATGCCCTCCTCGACAGCAGCGCGGGTAGCCTGCAGGGCGTCCTCGACGCGGTGCTTGATCTCCTTGAGCTCGGACTCGGTAGCAGCGCCGACCTTGATGACGGCAACGCCACCGGAGAGCTTGGCTAGGCGCTCCTGGAGCTTCTCGCGGTCGAAGTCAGAGGTGGTGTTCTCCATCTCGCCCTTGATCTGAGCGATACGGGCGTCGATGGCCTCCTTGGAGCCAGCACCGCCGACGACGACGGTGTTGTCCTTGGAGATGGTGACGGACTTAGCGGTACCGAGCATATCGGCGGTAATGTCAGCGACCTTCACGCCCAGCTCGTCCAGAGCGGCCTGGCCACCGGTGAGGACGGCGATGTCCTCGAGGATGCGCTTGCGGCGATCGCCGTAGCCCGGAGCCTTGACGGCGCAGACGTTGAGGGCGCCACGGATCTTGTTGAGGACCAGGGTCGGCAGAGCCTCGCCGTCGATGTCCTCAGCGATGATGAGCAGGCCACGGCCGGCGCGCTGGACAGCCTCGAGAACAGGCATGATGTCCTGGACGCTGGAGATCTTCTGGTCGGTGATGAGGATGTACGGATCCTTCATCACGGCCTCCATGCGGTCGTTGTCCGTGACGAAGTAAGCGGAGACATAGCCCTTGTCGAACTGCATGCCCTCGACAGTGTCGATGGTAATGTCGAACGTCTGGGAATCCTCGACGGTGATGACGCCGTCCTTACCCACGACCTCCATGGCCTCGGCGATCTTCTCGCCAACCTCGGGGTCACCAGCGGAGATGGTGCCGACGGAAGCGATCTGCTCCTTGGTCTCGACCGGCTTGGCCTGCTTCTTCATCTCGGCGACGGCGGCGTTGACGGCCTTGTCGATGCCGCGACGGATGGCCAGCGGGTTAGCGCCAGCGGCGACGTTGCGCAGACCGTCGTTGACGATAGCCTGAGCGAGCAGGGTTGCGGTGGTGGTGCCGTCACCCACGGTGTCGTTGGTCTTGGTGGCGACCTCCTTCACCAGCTGAGCGCCCATGTTCTCGATGTTGTCCTCGAGCTCGATCTCCTTAGCGACGGAAACGCCGTCGTTGGTGATGGTCGGGGCACCGAACGTGCGCTGCAGAGCGACGTAACGGCCCTTGGGGCCCATGGTGACGGTAACGGCATCGGCCAGAGTGTTGACGCCCTTTGCGAGCTTGGCGCGGGCATCGGTGTTGAACGTAATGTTCTTTGCCATGGTAGGTAATCCTCCAAAAGAAATGTGACTCGCGTCGCCGCTTCCGAGTCCTATGCGGCAGGCGCGTTCAAAGACGAATCAGAGATTCTGACGAGGCTAGGCCTCGACGACGGCGTAGATGTCGTCGGCGCGCATCAGCAGATACTTCTCGCCGTCGACCTTGACCTCGTTGCCACCGAACTTACCGTAGATGACAACGTCGCCGACCTGAACGTCCATGGGGATGCGCTCGCCCTTGTCGTTGACCTTACCGGCGCCAACGGCAACGATGGTGCCGCGCTGCGGCTTCTCCTGAGCGTTGCTGGCGATGTACAGACCAGAAGCGGTCTTCTGCTCGGCCTCGTCGGGCTTGACCAGGACGCGATCTGCAAGCGGCTTCAAAGACGACATGCTTGTTTCCTCCTTTTTGGGCCGCGCGGTCATGCCGCGCGGGTTAACCCTTTTTGTTTGCGTACGCGTTGAATGGTACCCACGAATGGCGGGTTATACAACACGGAGTCAAAAAATCTTATTTTTTGGCACTTAGATTTTCTGAATGCCGGGGGATAACTTGTGCGCGGCTCCCGTGTGGCGCCGGAGGGGCGGGATATAAGGTTTCCTGCTCGGGCAGTCCTGCTCGCACGAAGGCCACATTAAGTGGCCTTCGGCTCGTGCGGAACTCGCGATAAACCTTATATCCCGCCCCTCCGGCGCCACACGGGAGCTTGGTTAACTAATTCGGCCCCGGCATTCAGAAAAGTCTGTGCAGCAAAATGGCGATGCGGATGGCGACATGGGCATGGTTTTCGCCGCGCGCACGGGTCCCCCGGGGAGCACCGTGCATTTTTGGGAGTATTCAGCAGGCCAGGACGGCTGCATACGCGCCGGACACCCCTTATTGGCCCCAAAGACGCCTTCGACCGGCGATTTGGGTCGGCAGACAGACTTCGTCGAGACAAATAAACATGTCTCGCGTCGCACCGGACCCCAAAATGACGTTGATCTCCGCAATGTTAGCCAACTGCAGCGGTACCGGAGGAACTTGCCGTGCAGAATACTCCGTTTTTTGCACGGCCCAGGCGGGGGTACATCAGGACCGGAAAGAACATCTCAGCTTTTTTATGCAATCTGCAACTGGAAGTATGCAAAACACCAAGAGAAAGCATTGCTGATATCCCAATTGAGCGCGCGGGGCAGCAGCGTCCCCACCCTGCGCTCAAATCCAGCAGAGTGGGGACGCTCCTAACGGACCCGATCGGCAAACAAACGCGGCTCGAGCGCCATCCCAAAATAGGCTGCCCGAGCCGCGTTTAACGGTACGGCATGAATATTAGCGCTCGTAGATTAAGTTGCCTGCCAGGTAGGTGGCCTGGACCTTGGTGGCTTGCAGCTCTTGGGGGTCGATGGTGAGCGGGTTTTGGTCCAGGACTACCAGGTCGGCGTATTTGCCGGGTTCCAGGCTGCCGAGGTTTCGCTCGTCGCCTGCCGCGTAGGCGCTGCCCAGGGTGTAGTTGCGCAGGGCAGTTGCCGCGTCGATGCGCTCGCTGGGAAGCCAGCCGCCCTCGGGCCAGTGGCTGCGGGGGTCTTGGCGCGTGATGGCCGTGTAGAGCACGTTCATGCTGGTAACGGCTGTGATGGGGCTATCGGTACCGAAAGCTTGGCGGATGCCGCGCTGCTTATAGGTCGCAAACGGCCACATGATGCGGCTGCGTTCCAGGCCCAGGTCGCGCTCCGGGCCACCCGGGTCGAGCGTGATGTGGCAAGGCTGGCTCGAGGCAATGACGTTGAGCTTGCGCAGACGATCGATGTCCTCAGGCAGCAGATTCTCCAGATGCTCGAGCGTGTTATGACCGTGCGGCGGCAGACCGTAGAGCCCTGCCGCCTCCTCAAAGATATCGAGCGCAGCATGGATGGCACCGTCGCCGATAACGTGAATACGCACGGTGTGGCCGCGCTCGGCTGCCGCCAGAACCAACTTGCGCATGCGCTCGACAGGAACCGTCAGGCGACCCTGGTCACCCGGGAAGCGCGGGTTAGTATAGGGCTCAGTGAGGTATGCGGTATGCTCGCTCGACACGCCGTCGAAGAACTGTTTAAAGCCTGGCGCCGAGAGCAGCGCGTTGTTCGCGTATCGGGTCTGGAGTTCTTCCAAGCGCGATTGGTCATCCAGCAGCGTGGGAAACAGATGGGCGCGGATGCCCAGTTTGCCGGCGGCTTGCAGCTTGTCGTAAACATCGTCGCGAATAAAGTCGCAGCCCGGCATGGGCATGAGCGACATATCGCAGATTGAGGTGATGCCTTGCTCGGCCATACGCTTCATCTGGTCGGCGTAAGCGCTCGCGATGCGGTCCTCACCCAGCCACTCCAGGCAGCGTGGTAGCAGCTGCATGGCAGCCGCCTCGTGAGCGATACCCGTAAGCTCACCGTTTGAGTCTTTGTCGTAACTGCCACCCGCCGGAGGCTCGCTGTCGCGCGTCACGCCGAGGGCTTCGAGTGCGCGGCTGTTGAGCCACAGGGTATGCCCATCGCCCGAATACATAACACAGGGGCGATCGGGAAATGCCGCATCGAGGGAGGCCTTGGTAGGGTGCTCGGGCGGATCCCAGCGGTAATCGCGCCAGCCCTGCGTCACGACCCAGGCGTCATTGGGCAGGCCCTGGGAAAACTCGAGCGCATGCTGCACCAGTGCCGCCTCTGACGTACCCATATCCATGAGCATGTACGGCGAGGAACCGACCGAGGTATGGAAGAAGTGCAGGTGCGCGTCATGGAAACCGGGGCAGACAAACTGCTCGCCGTAATCGACCACCGGCGTGGCGGCAGGCGCGGCGGCAATCACGTCATCGGGCGCGCCGATTGCGACGATGCGATCACCAGCGATGGCGATCGCCAACTCGCGGGCGGCATCGATGCCGTCTTGGGCAGTAAAAACGTTCTTGGAGCGGATAATCCGATCGATATGCTGCATGGGCATCCCCATCTCTGGCAGGAAATTCAACACCCCCGAGTGTACTCCCCCGCCCTTGTAACAAAACCCCAAGCGGCAAACGGCAACTTTACCAGCCCTAGCGGCAGGTGGCATACTGGAGAGAGCCTGTACGATTTTGCGATCAACCCAGCAAGGAGCAAATCGACCATGACGAAGACCAAGGCACAGCAAATTATGGCGGCAACCGAGGTTCGCGCGGCAGACGACGTCACCGCGGCCATCCGAGATATCGCCGCCGAGTTTGAACCCTACATCATCAAGCAGCGCCGGCACTTCCATAAGCACCCGGAGCTGAGCCTTGCCGAGGAGCGTACGACCTCCGACATCGCCAACCAGCTCGACGCCATGAATATCCCCTACGAGCGCCCGCTCAAGACGGGCCTGGTGGCGACGCTCCGCGGTACCGCGCCCGATGCCTACCGCGAAGACGGCACGCCGCGCCGCCGTATCCTGCTGCGCGCCGATATCGACGCCCTGCCCGTCACCGAGCAGACCGGCGAGGAGTTCGCCAGCGTCAATGAGGGCTGCATGCACGCCTGCGGTCACGACTGCCATATCGCCATGATGCTCGGCACGTTGCAGATTCTGCGCCACATGACCGATGACATCCACGGCGAGATTCGCATCGTATTCCAGCCCAGCGAGGAAAACGGCCAGGGCGCCAAGCTCATGATCGGCACGGGCGTACTCGATGGCGTCGACGGCGCCTATGCCGCGCACATCTGGAGCGAGGTCGATGCCGGCACCGTGAGCTGCGAGCCCGGTCCGCGCATGGCAAACACCGACTGGTTCCGCATCGACGTCCGCGGCACCTCGTGCCATGGCGCCATGCCCCAGCGCGGCCACGACGCCGTTATGGTGGCGGCAGAGATCGTCAACGCCCTGCAGACCATCGTCTCGCGCGAGATTAGCCCCTACGAACCCGCCGTCATCACCGTCGGCGAACTGCACGGCGGCACCGCGCGCAACGTTATCGCCGGCACGGCGTACCTCGCCGGCACGGTGCGCACCTATGGCGACAAGACGCATGAGGAGATGCCCGAGCTCATGCGCCGCATCGTTGAGCACACCGCAGCGGCACTAGGCGCCGAGGCCGATCTCACCGACTACACCATCGCCAACTACAAGGTCGAAAACGATGCCGCCTCGAGCGAGCGCTGCCGCCAAGCTGTGCTCAAGTGCCTGGGCCCCGCGGGCGAGGGCCATTACCGCGGCACGCTTTCGGGCGAAGACTTCTCGGAGTACCTGCGTCGCGTGCCAGGCGTGCTCGCCTTTGTCGGCGCGCGCAATCCCCAAATCGGTGCCACCTATGCCCAGCACTCCTGCTTCTACAAGATCGACGAGAGTGTGCTCGCCAAGGGCTCCATGGTAGCCGCTCGGTATGCCATCGACTTTTTGGCCGAGCCCACGCAAGAAGAGCTCGACGGCCCCACGATCGCCGCGGTTGCCGAGACCAATCCCGACCTGGCCGCCAAGTTGCGCTCTGCCAAGGCAACGGCCGCCGAGGCCCGCGACGCCATGCACGACGCCCGCACCGCCCGCCATGCCGCCATCAAGGGCATTCACGATGCCCGTGCCGCTGCTCGCCACGAGGAGAAGCATAGCGAGTAGCCGTCACGCCCACCCATAACAACCTGGCTAGAGCAAAGCGGGGGCGAACGTTATCTCAACGTTCGCCCCCGCTTGTGTGTCGTCCGCTTTTCTGACGCGTCCTCCGTCACGACAGGTAAGAGCGAAGGATAGTGAGCCAGCGTGGGGTTTCGAGGTGGATGATATCGTCGGGGACTCCGGCGGGCGCATGGCCGCCAAAGAGTAGACCGGCATCTACCGGATTGATGAGGCGCACGATCCATACGGCGACGACCAGCACGCACAGAACAATAACCGCAATGTCGATGCCGCGCTTTAGCTTGCTCGATGCCACCTCCTCGCGCGCGAACGCGAGCACGAACGCAATCGGCACCACCCAAAACAGCGGATGATAAGCGAAGGCCGCCGCAAAATCGAGGCGCAGCGCCGCCAGCCAGGCCCTCGTCATGCCACATCCCGGACAGGGAATGCCCGTCATCAGGCGAAACACGCAGCCGATGTCGAGCAGGTAGAGTGCGAGCCAGGCGACAAAGAGCGCCCCGATGCAAGAAAGGGCGCGGCGAATGAGCTCCGCCGCGCCCTTATGTCCCTGGGAGCTGTTCACGCCGCTCTTATCGTTAGGCACGCGCGCCAAGACGGGTGTTGTAAGCCGTTGCCATGGCATTGGCGTTCTTGATGATAATGTTCATGGCAAAGATGGGGCCAAGACCGCACAGCAGCGCGCCGACAATCTGCCACATAAGAACGGTGGTACCGTTCTCCTGGAACATCAGGCCATAGCGAGGAGCATTAGCCTGCAGGCGGTTACCGATCTTGTAGTACCAGTAGAGTCCGTAGAAGCCGCAGGTCACAAACGACAGCAGGATGAATGCCGCCAGACCCGGCGTGGAATCGCCGTCGTCCTGGCACATGACATTGATGTCGCGGGCGAGGCAATAGAGGAAGTAATACGAATAGATGCCACAGGTCACGATGGAAAGCAGGAGCCAGCCGATCACGCCACGGTCGGTCTTAATCGGAGCATAGCCCATCGGGGCAGGTGCAGGCTGCGGAGCATACTGCTGCTGCCCGGCGTACTGCTGCTGAGGCTGGGGCTGAACTGCCTGAACCGGAGCGGGCTGAATCTGCGTGGGCTGCGGAGCAGGCTGGGGCTGAGGTGCAGGCTGCGGCGCGGGCTGCGGAGCAGGAGCAGCGGAAGCGGCACCGACGGCAGAACCGCAGACGGGGCAGAATTTGGCATCATCCGAAATGGGAGAACCACAAGTGGGACAGAACATAAGCTTCTCCTTTTCCCAAGGCGTTGCACGCCTTCAAACCTTACACGACTATGTTCTCAACAATAGCCGCGACGTTGTTGCGCAACATTGACCAATTTCCGAGAAATTTTGCTGCAACCGTTTTCCCAGGCATTTTTTTTGCTTTCGCAGTAGAAAAAGGCACCCCGGGCTCAGTTGCCCAGGGCGCCTCGACCGACTATTCGGTTTGATTGTTTTCGGCAGCAGGATTATCGCCCGGCTCATCCGCCGGCGTGGCAACGGCATTCCAATCGGGTTCCGCAGGCGTCGCCTCGGGCGCCGGTGCGGGTTCAGGGGCAGGTGCCGGAGCAGGGGCAGGCGCAGGGGCAGGTGCGGGTGCCGGGGCAGGTGCAGCTCCAGTGGCGGCCGTGGGATTGAACCCCGCAGGAGCAGGCTTCTTCTCACCCGGGAGCACAAACGTCAGGACATCGTCGGTATCCTCATCGGCCCACTCGCTGGCATGGCGCGCGGCCCAGTAGCCAACGGCACGATATTTGAGCATCGTGCCAAACACATTCAGGAACACGGTGACAAAGGCAACGATCATCAGGAACAGGATGAGCGTAATGCCGCCACCCTCGATGATTGCTTCAAGACCCGAAGGACGAGAATAGTAGCCGTAGTAGCCATAGCTGCTAATGCCCAGCGCGGCAACAAAACCAAAGATGGCGGTGAAAATCCAGGTGATGATATTGGAAACAATGCCCGTCAAAAACTCGGGGAGAATCGAGGCACAGAACAGCTTGCCCAGGTTGGCCTTATAGGACTTCCAGACCTTCTCGAGCGAAAACGCGCTTTCCACGCGGCCGGCGACTGCAAAGTGCATCACGGCAGCGTCACCAAACATCTTAAAGAAAATGCCCAACACCGCCGATACGATCATGGCAAAGACAAGCAGACCCATCGACCCGATGAGTGCGCCCTCGAGGCCGCTCGAACCGAAGTAATAGTACGAACCAACGGCACCGATCACAGCGCTCTCAAGCACCGAGAACACCACGCCAATCACCGGAATAATGGCCACGAACCCGAGCACGTTCGTAATGACAGACGAGAAGATGCCCAGCCCAAAGGAGGTCGAGCGCAGCAGTGGACGCTCCATGCCGTTATCGTCCTTGAGCGACAGGTCGCGACCCCACTCGATAGCAAAGCCAGCGCCGCACACGCTTGCCACGTACGCAAGCAAAAAGCCGATGGCCGCCGCGATGCCACCGATAACGGGGATAAACAGCACCAGCACCGACACGACGCAGATCAGCGCCGGCAAAAAGGCAATCTGACATACGCGAACCAGGGCGCCGGGAACCTTAATCATGTCGTTGAAGGCCTGCGCCATGCAGCCCTTGGGCACGTTCATAGCCGGCTGGGGCGCAACGAACGGCTGCGGCTGCGGTTGGGCAAACGGCTGACCCTGCGGCTGAGGTTGAGCTTGCGGAGCGGGGCCGGCGGCCTTGACCTCGGTATTAGGGGCACCGCACACGCCGCAGAACTTGTCGTTATCGCCCATGGGGGCGCCACACTGCGAACAGAACATCGAAATCATCCCTTCGTATCTAGAGCGAATCACCTGGATCGCAAACGATGTCTTTGGCAACATTATCGCCCAATGTGGGGACAAATACCACAAGATGACCGATTTGCAACGTAGGCGGCTTTATTCAATGATTCGAAGGGTATATCCGCGCTAGTTCGTGCCGCGGAAGCCCTTGCCCACAATCTCGGAGCTGTCAACGATCGTGATAAACGCATTCGGATCGATATCGCGGGTATAGCGGCGCAGTTGTACTGCCTCGCGACGGCTCAGCACGCTCATAATCACCGTGACGCACCTGCCCGAGAAGGCGCCGTAACCACGGCTGATTGTTGCTGTGCGGTTGAGATGCTTGACGATAAACTCCTCGACTTTGCGCGGTTCGGCGCAAATAATCGTACAGACCTTACGAAGGTGAATGCTCTCGATGGCCTTATCGACCACGAGCGTCTTGGCAAACAGGCCAAGTACGCAGTACAGGCCGACGCGCGGGCCATACAGGAAAGCCGCGACGGTCACGATGCCGATATCGACCAGCAACAAGGCGCGTCCGATCTCGAGCGTCGTACGACGCTTGAGGATCATGGCAAGGATGTCGGTGCCGCCCGTCGAGGCGCCAATGTCAAAGACAATGGCGCTGCCCAGCGCCGGCAAGATGACGGCAAAACACAGGTCGAGCCACATATCGCCCGTCATCGAAACATCCGTCGGGATGAAGAGCTCAAACAGCGAGACGTAGGCCGAAAGCGCAAACGAGGCAAAGACGCTCCAAAGGATTGCCTTGCGCTCCAAAAAGATAAAGCCCAGGATGACCAGGACCGCGTTGATAATCCACATAAAGACGCCGACGGGCAGAGTCGGGAACAGCGTGGAAAGAATGACCGACACACCCGAGGTGCCGCCGAAGGCAAAGTGATTGGGCGTTTTGAAAGCCACGATGGCAAAGGCCGTGAGGATCAGCCCCAAATTGAGCTCGGCAAAAAAGCGCGGAAAGCCTGGCTCCTGGCTGCGCTTGCGGCCGGCGCGCTCGCCACGTTCGATATCCTCGCGACCGACAACGCGCTCCATCGGCACCACCGGAGGACGATGCACCTCCTCGGCGGCACGCGACGCCGCCTCTGCCGCAGCGGCCTCAATCGCCCATGCCTTGCTTTCGGTCTCGTGTTCGTCGGCCATTACGGCAACCCCTCGTTAACAATTTGGAAACAATGCGCCCATTAGGGTAACGCGGAACGCGAAGATTGCAACCCTTAGTTAGACGAGCGGTATGACTAGATCGAGGCTATATAGAAAACGGTCGACTGCGCTTTTGCTTGCGCTGTCGACCGTTTGGCGTTTTCGCAGGTAAAACCTGCCAAAATAAACCTATCCCTTATTGGTAGGTTACTCGTGCTGGCTGGTGCGGTGCTCGTACTCCTCGGGGGTGATGACATCCTCGATGCGCAGGTTGACGCCTGCCACCTCAAGGCCGGTCATCGCGGCCAGACGCTCGGTGACGCGCGCCTTAACGTCGTCAAAGATCGCAGGCGCATAGGCGCCATACTCGATGATGACCGAGATGTTGACGACCACGCGGTTGTCGTCGGTGACCTCGACCGTCACGCCCTTGGTCAGGTTCTCGGCACCAAACTGCTCCTGCACAAAGTGCATAAGGTTACCCTTCATGCCCAGAACGTGCGGCACCTCGCGGGTGGCCATGGCGACGATCTTCTCGATCACGCCGTTGGAATAGGTCAGCGAGTCCTCGGACTCGGCCTCGACGAGCGCCTCGTCCTCGAGCGTTACGTCCTCCGCCTCGGCTGCGACGGCCTCATTCGCCTCGAGCTCGGTATCGGCTACATCGACCTTCGTGTTAAAAGCCATGGTTCCTCCTTATGCCTGCCGCGGATGCGACAGTCGAATACATATTAGCGGCCGCTAAACAGACGGCCGAAGAAGTTGACGATACCGTTCTCGCCGTCGCGAATCTGGCCGATCACGGCGCCGATCAACACAAAGAATGCGATGACGAGCGTGTCCCACAGGCCCAACGTAAGTACCAGCACGGCGAGGATAAAGCCCGCCACGGCGCCGAGCGTAGTGTTGGGGTGGCGCACGGCGTAGCTCCAGATAGCAGCGCCCGTACCTTTGATGAGACCCATGGCCTCGTCAAAGTCATTGGCGGCGCTGTCGTGCTGCTCGCCGGCCTCGGGCTTGGTGTCGGTGGTCTCGCCTGCCGGCGTAGCGTTCTGGTCGATCGTCAGGCGCGGCGTGCGGGCGGTCTTGTCTTGGTTGGTATCACTCACCGGAAACCTCCACGGTCTGGACGGTAGTCTTGGACGGCAAAAAACGGACGCGCGCGGTCGTGCCCGGCGTGCCGAGCATGGTGTCGCAGGCCTTCTCGATGCGCTGCTGCATCGAGGTGGCAAGAGCTGCAACGTCCTTATCATCGAGCGCGATGGCCTCGACCTTAAAACGAACGCGGGACTCGTCGGAGCCTTGAACGCGCGCCTCGATATGCTCAACCATCACACGATCATCGCACTCCGCCGCGGCACGGGCGCACGAGGAAAGCGCTGCGAGCGTGACCTCGATATTGCGCTCCCCCGCCGGATGCACGCAGGACGGCTCGCGACGCGCGAACATCAGGCGGAAAAACCCGATGAGCACGCCAAGTGCCACGATGGCGGCGCACACCGTAACGATGACGCGAGGCATGGTGTCACGCAACAGCAGCATAAAGCGATACGTATACGGTCCCCAGAACTGGCAGACAAGCGTACCCAGCGCCACGATGGCGGCGGCAAGATACACGATCGCTAGGGCTCGTTTGAGTACGCGCACGCGCGCTCCCTTCAGGTTTCGGTCCACAGAATGCAAAACGATTCGCATCATTATAAAAGAGCCGGGTCCGGTGCCATACGCACGCGGATCCGGCTCATCTATTCCACGAGGCTTGCATGCTCGCTTCATTATGCCCAGATATGCACGGCTTAACCCGTGCAGGCGCTACTCCTCCTCGAGGGCAGCGATGACCTCGTCGGTCATGTCCATGGTGCTGTAGACGTCCTGGACGTCGTCGAGCTCCTCGAGACGGTCGATGAGGCGCTGGACCTTCTTGGCGTCGGTACCGGAGACCTCGGTCGGGGTGGTCGGGACCATGGTGGTCTCGGAGCCCTTGACCTGGATGCCCTGCTCCTCGAGTGCCTTGGAGACAGCCATGACGTCGTTGGCAGCGGTCCAGACGATCCACTCCTCGCCGGCGTCCTCGTAGTCCTCGCCACCGGCCTCGGCGATAGCCATCATGAACTCATCCTCGTCACCGGCAGCACCGTTGGCGATCATGGTCTCCTTCTTGGCGTTCTCGTCCAGGATCTCCTTGGCGACGACGATCTGGCCCTTACGCTCAAACTGGAAGGCGACGGAGCCGGAGGTGCCCAGGTTGCCGCCAGCGTGGGAGAAGGCGGAACGGACATCGGCGGCAGTGCGGTTGCGGTTATCGGTCAGGCAGTCGACGTAGACGGCGACACCGGCGGGACCATAGCCCTCGTACACGATGTTCTCGTAGACAGCGGCGTCGGCACCCGAACCAAAGGCCTTGTCGATAGCGGACTTGATCTTGTCCTTAGGCATGGACTGAGCCTTGGCCTTGGCAACGGCAGCGGCGAGGCTAGCGTTGTTCTCGGGCAGCGGGTCACCGCCGAGACGGGCAGCAACGGTGATGTTGCGGCTCAGCTTGGAGAAGAGGGCGGAACGCTTGGCGTCCTGCGCGCCCTTACGATGCTTGGTTGTGGCCCACTTAGAGTGTCCGGACATACGTGTCTCCTATCGGTTTCGACCTAAAGCCCAGCGCAGATGCTCGGGCAATATAAACAAACGTCGTTATGATATACCTACTGGCCTGCGAGATAAACCCCAAAATGAAGGCGACGTGATGATGCAACCCCTTGGTGCAAAGTAACCTGCCCCCTTTGCACCAAACTTAGGACCAGAGGAGGTCGCTGCGGGTGATGGTGGCGCCGATGGCAAAGGGCATGCAGGCGATGACCGGGTACAGGTAGCGCATGTAGGTCGAGCCGTTGCAGGGACCGATCAGGCACACGGCGAGCACGCCCAAAAGCGGCACCCAAATGGCCAGCCCGCGCCACGAATGACGACGTAGCAGATAGGCCACCACGGCGATCATGATCCACACATAGGTGGCCGAGCTCATGGTGAGCGAGATAAACGGAATGCGCTGCACCGCCACGCGATACAGGTTGATCAGGTGGTCGCACCAGCGCACAACCTTGCTATCGACCGGATGGAAGTCGAAGTACTTGAGGTTATCGGGCTTCGCCATAATCTCGGCACTGCGCGCCGTGCTGTAGACCCATGCATCGCGGGCACTCGGATAAAAGTAGCCGTAGTAGTTATTGATGAGCGCCGAGATATAGCACTCGGGATCCTTTTTGAACATCTGGGCCCACACCTCAAAATAGGCCTTGATGTCCTCCTGCAAGGCGTACTCGTTAAAGCAATTTTTGACGGCGTCCGACTTATCCGGGTTGTAGCGGCGGCCCAGATTCTCGTACTTGAGCACACGGTCGATCACGGCACGCTCTTCGTCGGTCACCAAGCCGTCGCAAGGAGCCTCCACGATGGTGCCGTCCTCCTTAACCGTGGGGTTGACGCCCGAGTTGAGACCGTCGTGTTTTTGGACGAAACGAGCCGTCTGCTGGAACGGAATCGAGAGGATTTCGCGCTTGGAACCAGGCGTGATGTCGTGCGCCGGCATAAAGACCTTGGTGAAGTACATATTAGAGGCAAGGCAGAGTGCAAGCACCGCAAGAACTCCCACCCAGCGGAAACGCGGGATGGCGCCCGAAGGCGCAGCACCAGCCAGCTTGGCCGCACGGCGAGCCACATGTGCGTCCCATGCGCAAAACGCCGTCGCGATTACGCATGCCGCCAGGGGAAACACCAGGCCGCCGTTGCGCAGAAACGTGGAACCCATGGCGCCCAGAGCGAGCAGCAGCCAGTCGTGGCGCGCAAAGAGCACGGGCCTCTGTTCGCCCGCACGCTCGGCATTGGCATCGCGACGGGGCAGGCCGCATGCCACGAGCTTCACGGTCTGCACCAACAGCACCAAAAACGCGTCGGCAAACAGCACATCTTTGGTAAGCAGGGCCGCGTAGTTGGAGAACATGGGCATAAACACAAAGAACAGCAAGATCACGCCGCGGACCGGCAGGCTCACGCCCAGCTTGCGCAGCGACGAGATGGAATAGGCCATGCAGGCGGCCGTAATGACGAACTGAGCGCAGGTGTAGATGGCAAGACCTACGTTGGCGCTGTTGAACAGTGAAAGCCCCAGCTGGACGCACGAACCGATGATAGCCGTGTGTACCACGGGGTGATGTCCGTTGAGCAACACATTGGGATTGAGCAGACGCAGGTAGTCACTCGTGCCGTTGGGGTAGTTGAACCACTGGCGAATCTGCGCACCCGTATCTCCCATAAAAAGGCCGGGCAGCGAAGCGATGAGCGTGGGCGCCCAGGCGACCATAAGCACCAGGAAGGGCCCGGCAAAGGGATGGACCGAGAGCACGGCGTGAGCCATACGCCATACGCGGCCAAAGTGCGCTTCGGAAAACGGAATACGCCGAGAGCTCAGCCAATCTAGACACTCAAAGGCAAGGTAGAAGGCAACGACCGCCAAGAGCATCCAGCCCGCACCGCCTATCCAGGCGCAAATGATGCGTGCCTTGTCGCCAAGCACGATCTCGGCCGAATCGGTGAGGTCGTAGCTACGGCCAAACACCATGCAGACGGCAAAGAACAGCGACGGAAGGATCACCGAAGGACGCCAAGCATCGCCGCGGCCAAAGAATACGTAGCGAAACGGCAGCGTGAGCAGGCAGGCAAGCGCAAGCAGCATGACCGCGTCGGTATGGCCGGCAAACGAGAGGAGCACCTCGTAGCACACGTACAGCATGCCCGAGGCTTTGGGGTCAATCGCCAAGACTGCGTTGCTCGACACCGGGGCGGGATCGATGGAAAACGCCGTGGTCGCCAACAGCGCGAGCAAAAATGCGATGAGCGTCTGCTTGGCGGGGTAGCGCTTAAACCAGACGATGCGGGCAGCGTCGCGCGCAGCCGTTGTGGAGAGGTCGGAATCCTTCACAGTCCGAAAGCCTTTCTAGAAACCTATCAAACTCGGCAAGACCACCACAAAGGCGCCTGTCCCCTTTGCGGTGGTCTTGGTGGTTAGGCGTCGAGGTAGATGCGCTGGGGGCGATTGCGGTGTCGGGCGAAGATGATGAGCGCCAGACCGGCGATCACGAGCGGCAAACTCAGCAGCTGACCCATGGTGATGACGCCGCCCAGCAGATAGCCCAGCTGCGCATCGGGCACGCGCACAAACTCAACGAGAAAGCGGACGATGCCGTACCCCATCACGAACACGCCCATAAACGTACCCTGGGGCAGCAGCGGCTTTTTGCGGCTGAGCACCTGCAAAATACAGAAGAGCACGACGCCCTCAAGAAACGCCTCGTAGAGCTGGGAGGGATGGCGCGGCATATCGCCCGCGGTGCCGCCAAAGACCACACCCCAAGGCAGATCAGTCGGTTTGCCCCACAGCTCGCCGTTGACGAAATTGGCACAACGGCCCAGGCACAGGGCCAGCGGGGCGCCGATCACAGCAAGGTCGGCGACGGTCCAGGCGTCAAGCTTGTACATGCGGCACACGATGATGCCGCCCAAGATGCCGCCCACCAGGCCGCCGTGGAAGCTCATGCCTCCCTCGTTGGTGGCAAAGATTTCGAGCGGATGGGTCCAATAGTAGCCATCGCCGTAAAAGACGACATAAAACAGGCGCGCGCCGATGATGAGACCAAAGACCGCGCCGACCACGACGCTCGTCAGGTCATCAATCGTAATGTCGAAGCCCCAACGACGCTGCGTGCGGTACATAACGACCGCCGTGAGCAGAGCGCCGACCACGTAGGCCAGGCCGTACCAGTAGATGGTGATGGGACCCGCCGAGATCGCGACGGGGTCAAGCATGTGGTAGAGGTCGTTGAGCATATCGATCCCCTGCTCCCTACATACAAATGCGGCCGCGGGCCTTGCGCTCGCAGCCGCATATCTGGGCGTAACGTCTATGCGGAGCGTACCGTCCGCAGCTTTCGCAGCTTAGAACGGCGCGTACTCGTCGTACAGATCGTCGGTCTCGCCGGAAGCATTGACCTGCTCGACGCGGGTAACGCCGGGCACGTGCTCCTTCAGGATGCGCTCGATACCCATGGACAGAGTCAGTGCACTCATAGGGCAGCCGGCGCAGGCGCCCTGCAGTTCCAGCTTGACGACACCCTCGTCGTCGACGCCCACATACTCCATATCGCCGCCGTCGGCCTGCAGGTTGGGGCGAATCTCTTCAAGAACCTTCTTAAGCAGCTCTTCGTTAACAGCCACAGGGGCTCCTTTCTCACAATAACGCGGGCACGCCCGCGGACAGAAGCTATGTTACTACAGCCATGTACCCGCTCACGAGCCGTCCATGCGCGCAGACGCGACCTTCACGAGTAGCCAATTTGGAACGGGGCTCTTTGAGCTGTGTTCATCGTCAGATAGCGACAGCGCATATTACTGCCGAGTCTGTCCCCCGGTACCAATCTGGACATCGACGATGACCTGGCGGTAGCTGATGCCACAGGAGTCGAGAATGCGGCGGCTGATACGGCCGTCATCGGTGTCGGCATACTTATTGTCCAGGTAGACGACCTCGCCCACACCCACCTGCGCCAGGATCTTGGCGCAGTCGTGGCACGGGAACAGCGTGACGTAGACCGTGGAGCCCTCAAGGTCTTTGAGCGAGCCGCGGTAGTTGAGCACGGCGTTAGCCTCGGCATGCACCACGTAGTTGTGCTTATCCTGCAACGGGTCGTCGCTCGTGCCCCACGGGAAAAAGTCGTCGTTGAGCGCCGAGGGCGTACCGTTGTAGCCCACCGAAAGGATGCGGTGGTTGGTGTTGGCGATGCACGCGCCCACCTGCGTGTTGGGGTCCTTACTGCGGCGCTGCGCGGCGATTGCCACGCTCATAAAGAACTCATCCCAGCTAATGACGTCGCGGCGCTTGCCCGACGCAGTTTGATGAAGATCGTCCGGCATGGCAGACACCTCCGTAATCGCAACAGTTTGACCCATTGTAGCAGGTGGAAGGTGGAGACGTTTTTGTCCCACCGCCCATCGCTACGCGCGACGGGGCTTTTGATTGATGTGGTAGAGCTCGACCAGACCGCGAAGCGTCAGTGCGTCATCGACCGTCAGGCTATGACCGACAAGGGCCGCAAGTGCCTCGGCATCGTCGCCGGTAATGACGATGGGCACGCTGCCCTCCCCCGCGGCCTTGGTCGCGCGCATCTCGGCGAGCACCATATCGAGCATGCCATCGATGCGGGCCACCTCGCCCAGAACCACGCCCGAGCGCATGGCCTCACGTGTGTTGCGGCCGATGACGTGCGTCGGCGCCGAGGGCTCAACCTGAGGCAGGCGCGCCGCAGCGGCCGAGAGCGAACGGGCGCCGAGCGCCAGCCCCGGCGCGATAACGCCGCCGACAAAGGTGCCGTGCGCATCGATGACCTCGATATTGGTCGTGGTGCCCAGGTCGATCACAATGCACGGCGAGCCGTAGACGGCGCGGGCAGCCACGGCGTCGGCGATGCGGTCGGGACCGATCTCGGCTGGGTCATCGTAGTGCACGGGTATGCCGGTCTTGAGGCCCGGCCCCACGGTGAGTACGCGCCCCGTGCAGGTACGGGAAAGCGCTGCCTTCCACGGGCGCTCAAGCGCCGGGACCACACAGCTCAGCACGGCCGCGGCGGGCACGAGCACCCCGGGCACACCCGCATCGGCGGCAAGCGCGCCCATGACCTGCGCAAGTCGCATGCGCGCTTCGTCGGCAGTAATACGGGCCGGCGTCGTGATCTCGCACGTCGCGAGCGGGCGCTCCTGCGCCGCGGCCGAATCCTCGGCAAACAGGCCAAAGCGAATGAACGTGTTGCCAACGTCGACCGTCAATATATATGCGCACCCATTAAGCATCGTCGGCGCTCCTTTCGTCTGCCCAGCAGTATATCGCCTACCTAAACCAGTCATCCCAAAATGACTAACTTGCGGCTATACTGATGCGCGGCCGCGCGCGAGCTCACGCGGCGGCCCTTGGTAACCCGACTTCCCGCGCCGTATCCGTAGCGGCGCTCCCGGGGGAAGCGGATATACGCAAAGGAGTTCTATATGAGCAATCCCTCGAACCGCGCCTCGATGCGCGGGCAACTCACGCTGCGCGGCGTCGTCATCGGCGTCCTTGGCTGCGTGATCATCACGGCAAGCTCGGCCTACACCGCCCTCAAGATGGGCGCACTCCCCTGGCCGATCGTCTTCGCTGCCGTCATCTCGCTGTTCTTCCTTAAGCTCATGGGCAACGCCAGCCTCAACGAGGCAAACGTCACCCACACCATCATGTCCGCAGGCGCCATGGTCGCCGGCGGTCTGGCGTTTACCATCCCGGGCGCCTGGATGCTGGGCTATGCCGACCAGATCAGCTGGCTCGACATGTTTATCGTGGCACTCGCCGGCACCATCTTGGGCCTTCTGGCGACAGCACTCATCCACCGTCACTTTATCGTGGACGCCGCGCTTGAGTTCCCCACCGGCAACGCCGCAGCTCAAACCCTGCGTGCTACCGAGGCCGGCGGCAAGACCGGCAAGCAGCTCTTTGGCTCCATGGCCATCGCAGGCATCTACAGTGTGCTTCGCGACGCCCTGGGCGTGGTGCCCAGCATGCTGTGCACGCTCAATATCCCCGGCGTGACCTTTGCCATCTACAACTCGCCCATGTTGCTGTCCATCGGCTTTTTGGTGGGCTTCGCCCCCGTCGCGTTCTGGTTTGCCGGCGCGCTGCTGGGCAATTTCGGCATCATCGTCGGCGGCACCGCTGCCGGTCTGTTTGACGTTATGACCGCACAGGGCATCGTCAAGTCCCTGGGTATGGGCCTCATGATGGGCTTTGGCGTCGCCGTCGTCCTCAAGGACATCCTGCCGCAGGTCGCCGGTATCGTCCGCGGCCTCGCCGCCGACAGCTCCACCGACACCGACGAGCAGTCGCTCATCTCGGGCTCCCTTAAGCTCGACGCCGGCATCATCGGCCTGGGCGCTGCCGCCATCGCCGTGATCATCGCCATCGTGCTCGACCTTGGCCCCGTTCCGGCCGTCATCGTTACGCTGTTCACCTTTGTCACCACCATCATGAGCGCGCAGAGCTGCGGCCAGACGGGTATCGACCCCATGGAGATCTTCGGCCTCATCGTCATGCTCATCGTTGCCGCCTTCGCACAGCTCGCTCAGGTCAAGCTGTTCTTTATCGCCGGCATCGTGGCCGTAGCGTGCGGCCTTGCGGGCGACGTCATGAACGATTTTAAGGCCGGTGCCGTGCTGGGCACCAACCCGCGCGCACAGTGGGTCGGCCAGGCCATCGGCGGCATCGTGGGCGCCCTGGTCGCCGCCGCCGTCATGGTCGCGCTCGTCACCGCCTATGGTCCGGACGCCTTTGGTCCCGACAAGAGCTTTGTGGCCGCGCAGGCAAGTGTGGTCGCCACCATGGTCTCGGGCATCCCGAGCGTACCGTGGTTCGCAGGCGGCTTTATCGCCGGCATCGTCATGTACTGGCTCGGCATTCCGGCCATGATGATCGGTCTGGGCGTGTACCTGCCGTTCTATATGTCGCTCACGGCTTTCCTGGGCTCCTGCGTTAAGCTCGCCTACGACAAGTGGGCCGCTCACCGCGACGCCGAGGCCGGTCTTTCGGACGAGGAAAAGGCCGCCAAGGACGCCGCCTTCCAGGAGCAGGGCCTGGTTGTCGCCAGCGGTCTGCTCGGTGGCGAGTCTATCGTCGGCGTTATCCTGGCGTTTGTCTCCGTTGGCTTGAGCCTGCTGGGATAAACTCAACAACAACGTACCAGCGCAGAGCGCGGGGTCGGAATCAAACCGGCCCCGCGCTTTTTTGTATCTGCCAAAACCCTCGGCAGTACTCGCATGTGGCGCGTCTTCCTTTGCCTGCTCGCCTAAGTTCCATGTCAAGATGACCGCCCCGCCCGTCACGGTGTAGAGTACATGCTGCGAACGCACCCGCGTTCCTGCGGCAATACGAGGTGGACATGGAACTCGACAAACAACAGCTCAAGCGATTGCGCGAGCGCCATCATCGGCGCCATGGCATCCGCCCCGCCCACAGCGAGGCCATGGAGAACGCAAGTCGCTTTCTAAAGCAGGCATTCAACATTCGCGATGGACGCGCGCCCTATCACGTGATTCGCAAGCGCTTTGTAAACGGGGCGCGCCTGACTGGCTCGCACTTATGCATCCTGATCATTGCCATGTTGATCGCGAGCATAGGCCTCGATATCGACTCGGATATCGCCATTGTAGGCGCCATGCTCATCTGCCCACTCATGGGCTCGGTTCTTGCCATGGCATACGGCATTGCCACGCTCGACCGCGAGATTACCGTCGAAGCCGTCGCCGGCCTTGCGCTGCAAATGGCCTTTTGCCTGGTCACGTCCACGTTGTACTTTAAGCTCTCGCCCCTTGGCACCACCACGGCCGCCATCATCGACAATTCGACACCGACTGTGTGGGGCCTTGCCGTCGCGCTCGCGGGCGGCTTTGCGGGCGGCCTGGGCAACTCGCGCGACCAGGAACCCGCCACGCTCATCGCCGGCGTGGCCGTGGCGACCGCGCTCATGCCACCTCTGTGCGCGGCGGGCTATGGCATCGCCATCGCAAGCGGGTCGCTGTTTCTCTCGGCGCTTTACGAGTTTGGCATCAACGTGGTCTTTATCGCACTCGCGGCCGAAGCCGTATTACTTATCTTGCGCGTGCCGCTCAAGCGCGACCTCAACGGCGACGGCATTGTAACCGCCGAGGAAAATGCCGAGGTCGACGAGCTATCGCGCAAGGTGCGCCGCCGCATCATTGTGGGTACGGTAGTCTTTGCCATCCCCTGCATCGTTATGACGGCGGGGTCTATTGGCTCGGCGCAGGCCGGCGTGCAGGACGGCTACGGTGTCACCGAAACTACGCGCGAGCTTGCCGCGGTGCTGCCGGGCTTTAGGGATTACACCGTCGCCGTCGAGACCTCGGCTACCGAAGGGGACGAGGAAGGCATTGTAGAGCGCGAAATCGTCGCCCATGTGACGACAAGCGAGGCGCTCGGGGCACACGACCGTCACGTCGCCCGTAAGCTCATCGACCTCAATGTGCCCGATCTCGACCGCGTGGAATTTGATGTGGAGTAATGCGGAGCATGGGATGGCTCCCGCGCACAGGCGCAAGTCGCGGCGAGGCTCAGACGCGACGCAGGCACAAGCAAAAAACGGGACGTAGTTCACGTCCGCGCCCCGCTCGCTGTTTTATTGCCGTGAATCAGACGTCCGCATCGACATCGCCAGACTCCACCGTAAACGCCGGATCGGTGCTCACAAGATAAAATCGGGTCACCTCAGTATTTCTAATTAGGTAAATCTGCCCCTGATTGCGTCGGCGCGATATATACGCCACGTGGACCGTACCGAATTCTTCGCCGTTTTCCTTCTTTAATATCAGGATGTTAGGGTCATCCGTACGCTTAAACTGCCCGTCAACGCAGCTGCCGTCTTTGTCGACCAGTTGCCACCGATGGTTATCCTCTTCAAGAAAGGCCAGGGTTTCCCGACTCGTTTTGTCATCCCGATAGTAACCGTCAATGGCAAACCCTTCGGAAGCGCATTCCTGCATATAGGACGTTTCTCGACTTATAGCAAACAGCCCTGTAGCGCCCAGGAGCACAGCCAGGCAGACCACTGCAAGGGTTATCGAAATAGCACGGCGACCCATGTTGGCCCAATCAATAGTTGTTCAACGGAGCGCGAAACATACCTGGAACCTCCGATATCAGGGGGAACGTCGCCAGCAAGCTGGCGACAACTATATGTTTCTGATATCAAACCATATGGCTACCACTCACGGAGGGGGCATCGGCGAACGGCGTGTTTTCATACTCCATTGGTCAAACCTAAGCACAGTGCTACAGCTCGTACTTGTACACGCGGTAGATGTACTTTTCGGCTTCCATCTCGTAGGTGGCGATGGGTAGACCGTAGCGATCGTCTCGTCGTTTGGCAGATAGGTCACACTGTGCTGGCCTGCGTTGAGCGAAAAATCGCCTTGGGCCTGCAGTAACTTGTCCTCAAAGCCCGAGCCGGCCCAAAAATCGGGTGAGCCCACGGAAGGCTGTAGCAAGGTCATTTGCGCAACATGTGTCCAACAAAAACGGGTGGCAGCCGGCACGGCTGCCACCCGTTTGTCTTATATCCGGCTCGAAGTAGGCCAACTACTTCTCAATGCCGCGTCCCAGGCGCTCAGCGACCGACGCCACGGCACTCTCATCGACCGAGCCGCAGCTCACGCAGCCGTCGTGGGCACGCATCTGGCCGGTGACCTCGTCCATCGCGAGCGGCGCCACCTTCTCGAGCTTAAAGCCCTTACCGGCGCGCATGTTTTCCTTGGCCACGCTGATCATGAGCTTAATGCGGTTGAGCTGGTTGACCTCAGACGCACCGGGGTCGTAGTCCACTGCAACGATGTTGCTCTCGGGATGCTGGCGGCGCAGCTCCTTGATCACGGCCTTGCCCACCACGTGATTGGGCAGGCACGCGAAGGGCTGCGTGCAGATAATGTTAGGTGCGCCATGGTCAATCAGGTCGAGCATCTCGGCCGTGAGTAACCAGCCCTCGCCCATGTTGTTGCACACCGAGAGCACCGTGCGAGCCTTGTCCGCCATGGTGCCGATGCGCTCGGGTGCCTCAAAGCGGCGGGACTTTTCGAGCATCTCCTCCACCGGCGTACGCATCCAGTCCACGAGCTTAATAAGCGCTTGCATGCCCGCGCGCGTAGTGGCAGAGCTTCCCAACTCGTCCTTCTGCAGCTCGGCGTTGCTCATGGAGTACAGGAAGAAGTCGAGCAGGCCCGGCACCACGGCCTCGCAGCCCTCGCGCTCGATGACATCGACCACGTGGTTGTTGGCTGTGGGGTGGAACTTGACCAGGATCTCACCGACCACGCCCACGCGCGGCTTAGTACCCTCGCCCACGAGCGGCATGGTGTCGAACGCGCGGATGGCCTCGCGGCACAGCTTGGTGTAGTTGTGGCGATTGAACTTAGGCGCCAGCTTGCGGGCTCGTGCCATGTACTCCTCGTAGAGCGCGTTGGCAGCACCGGGCGTGGCCTCGTACGGGCGGCAGCGATAGAGCATCTGCATCATCACGTCGCCAAAGAGCACCGCGTAGACTGCCTGCTTAAGCAGCGCCGGCGTAATCTTAAAGCCGGGGTTGTCCTCGCCGAGTGCCACGGCCGAAAGCGAGATCACCGGAATCTCGGGGTGGCCGCTCTCGCGCAGGGCCTTGCGGATGAGCGCGATGTAGTTGGTGGCACGGCAACCACCGCCGGTCTGGCTGATGACCACAGCCGTCTTGGACAGATCGTACCGACCGCTCTCGATGGCCTCCATAATCTGGCCCGTCACCAGGATCGACGGGTAGCAAATGTCGTTGTTCACATAGCGCAGGCCGGCCTCGACGGCGTCGTGGTCGGTCGAGGGCAGCAGCTCCAGGTTGTAGCCGGCACCGCGGAATACCTCTTTGACCAGATCAAAGTGGATCGGCGCCATCTGCGGGCACAGGATGGTGTAGCCCTCGTCGCGCATCTGCTGGGTAAAGGGCACCTTGGGCCACGCTGTCGAGGCGCTTTCACGCTGCGCCTCGAACGTGTACTTGCGGCTCGCGAACGCGGGAGAATCCTTGGAGGGAGCCACCGGCGCTGCATCGCCCTGCTCGTAGGCCTCGCCCGCGGCCGTGGCCTCGGCCAGGCGCTCGGCCTCCTGGTCCTTAAGCGCGGCCATGAGCGAGCGGATGCGAATGCGCGCGGCGCCCAGGTTGGACACCTCGTCGATCTTGAGCACGGTGTAGATCTTGCCGCTGGCTTCCAGAATCTCCTGCACCTGATCGGTGGTCAGGGCATCGAGGCCGCAGCCGAAAGAGTTGAGCTGGATCAGGTCCAGGTCGTTGCGCATCGTCACAAAACGGGCGACGGCGTACAGGCGGCTGTGGTACATCCACTGGTCGACGACGCGAATGGGGCGCTCGGGCTTTACCAGATGCGCGAGTGAATCCTCGGTAAAGACCGCAAAGCCAAAGCTCGAGATAAGCTCGGGCAGGGCATGGTTGATCTCGGGGTCGTTATGGTAGGGACGGCCGGCGAGCACGATGCCGTGACCGCCGTGGTCCTCGACCCACTTAAGGGCCTCCTCGCCCATGGTCTGGATATCCTCGTGGAAACGCGCGTCGGCCTCAAAGGCAGCATTGACGGCGGCATCGACCTCGGAGCGTGTGATTTTGGGACCGCGCACGCGGCCGCGACCAGCCTCGGCATCGGCCACGCGGTCGACGGCGAGCACCTGGTACAGGCGGCGCTTGAGCTCGGTCTTGTCGTGATAGGGCACAAACGGGTACAGGAACTCGATGTTCTGCTCGCGAATCTCGTCGATGTTGAGTGCCAACGCCGTGGGGTAGCTCATGACGATGGGGCAGTTATAGCAGTTGCCGGCGGTCGGATCCTCCTTGCGCTCCCAGCGCACGCACGGCATCCAAATGAAGTCGACATCGCGGTCGATAAGGTTCATCACATGGCCGTGGCTCATCTTTGCCGGGTAGCACACGCTCTCGGACGGCATGGACTCGATGCCCGCCTGGTAGGTCTTCTTGCTCGACTGGTCGGACAGCTGCACGCTAAAGCCCAAGCGCGTAAAGAACGCGTGCCAGAAGGGGTAGTTCTCGTACATGTTGAGCGCGCGGGGGATGCCGACGGTACCGCGCGGGGCCTCGTCGGGGCTCAGCACCTCGCGGTTAAACAGCAGCTCGTTTTTCTTTTTGAAGAGGTTGGGCGCCTCGGTCTTCTGCTTTTTGTGACCGGCACCCTTCTCGCAGCGGTTGCCGGTAATGAAGCGCCTGCCGCCGCCAAAGTCGTTGACGGTGAGCTGGCAGTTGTTGGAGCAGCGACCGCAGCGGACATGCTTTTGCGTCACGGTAAGGTGCGCGATGTCCTCGGCAGAAAGAATGGTCGAGGTGCCGTCGGCGCCGGCGCGATCGCGGGCGAGCAGGGCCGCACCGTAGGCGCCCATGCAGCCGGCGATGTCGGGACGCACGGCATGAACGCCGGTGAGCTGCTCAAACGCGCGCAGCGTGGCGTCGGACATAAAGGTGCCGCCCTGAACGATCACCTGGCTGCCGATCTCCTTGGGATCGCGCAGCTTAATGACCTTGAACAGGGCATTCTTGATGACGGAATAGGACAGGCCGGCCGCGATGTCGCCCACCGTGGCGCCTTCCTTTTGCGCCTGCTTGACGCGCGAGTTCATAAAGACCGTGCAGCGGCTGCCCAGGTCGACGGGGGCCTTGGCATGGATGGCGGCATTGGCGAACGCGCGCACGTCCATGTTCATAGAAACGGCGAAGCTCTCGATAAAGCTACCGCAACCCGACGAGCAGGCCTCGTTGAGCATGATGTGCTCGATGACGCCGTCCTTGACGCGCAGGCACTTCATGTCCTGGCCGCCAATGTCCAGGATAAACTCGACGCCGGGTAGGAATGCCTTGGCGCCGCGCAGGTGCGCAACGGTCTCGATCTCGCCGGAGTCGGCCTTGAGGGCCTCGATGAGCAACGCCTCGCCGTAGCCCGTAGTTGTCACGTGGCCGATGGTGCAGCCGGCGGGGATGTGATTGTAGAAATCGGCCATGATGACCTTGGCCGTGCCCAGGATGTCACCGTTGTTGTTGCCGTACCAGGTGTGCAACAGCTGGCCGTCCTCGCCCACGAGCGCGGCCTTCATGGTGGTGGAGCCGGCGTCGATACCGATGAACACGCGGCCGGTGTAGCCGTCGAGTTTGCCCTTGGGGACGACCTCGGTGTCGTGGCGGGTTTTGAACTCAGCGAAGTCCTCGTCGGTGGCAAAGAGCGGATCCAGGCGCTCGACCTCGGCACCCTGTGTGTCACCCAGGGCATCGATAGCCTCGATGAGCTGCGGGAACGTGCTGAGCTTGTTGGACTCATGCGCCATGGCGGCGCCGCTCGCCACAAACAGGTGAGCGTTTTGGGGCACAATGCGGTGCTCCTCGTCCAGGTTGAGCGTGAGGTAGAAGCGGTGGCGCAGCTCGGAGAGGTACTGCAGCGGACCGCCCAGGAAGGCGACGTTGCCGCGGATGGGACGGCCGCACGCCAGACCCGAGATGGTCTGGGTCACGACGGCTTGGAAGATGGAAGCGGCGACGTCCTCGGGACGGGCGCCTTCGTTGAGCAGCGGCTGCACATCGGTCTTGGCAAAGACGCCGCAGCGACTGGCGATGGGATAGATGGTGGTGGCGTTAGCCGCGAGCTCGTTGAGGCCGCTCGCGTCGGTGTGCAGCAGGGTTGCCATCTGATCGATGAAGGCGCCCGTACCGCCGGCGCAGGTGCCGTTCATGCGCTGCTCGATGCCGTTATCGAAGTAGATAATCTTGGCGTCCTCGCCGCCCAACTCGATGGCGACGTCGGTGGCCGGTATAAGAGTCTCGACGGCGCGCTTGCTGGCGATGACCTCCTGGACAAACTCCAGGTCGAGCCACTGGGACAGCAGCAGGCCGCCCGAGCCGGTAATGGCGCAGGTCATCTGGGCCGCCGGCAGCACGGTCGCAGCACCCTCAAACAAGTCGCGGGCGCAAGCGCGAACATCGGTGTGGTGGCGCTGGTACTTGGCGTAGACAATCTGGTTGTCGTCGTTGAGCACAGCGAGCTTAACGGTGGTGGAGCCCACGTCGATGCCCAGGTGCAGGTTGCCGCGGGCGGCCTCGGGGTTGAAGATCGCGCCTTCGGGGGCGTGGGCGGCGGTGACGGCTACGGGCTCAGCGGCGGTGGCGGGCTCGCTAGCGACGGACGTCTCCCCTGCCGCGTTCTTGGCATCGGCAACTGCCTCGGCAACTTTCTCGGCAGCCGCGGTCGCCGCCTTCTGCGCGGCGTCCACCACGGCGGGTGCAGCCTCACGCGCGGCAGCGACCATTCGGTCCTTAATGCCCTCGACGAGTTTGCTCATTGTCTCTCCTCTTAGTTGTTGGACTCGACGGTTGCGGTGGTGTCGACCGCATCCTCGAGCTGCAGATTCAATAGCTTCATGCCGTATTCCGGCACGTTGATATCGATGGGTTGGCCGTACAGGTCACCGGGGCGCACAAAAGCGATGACCGTCATAATGCGCGCCATGGTCTCGGGCGATTCGGAAAGGTCACGCTCAAACCAACGTTGGATCATGCCGACCTCGGCACTCACGACATAGGTGACGTAGTAGTCAAAGAAGGTGCCCAGCGCCAAGCCCAAAATGCCCGTCTGTGCACGCGGCACCACGGCCTCGCGTGCGGTATCGATGATCTTTTTAATAAAGGCGGGGTCGCCGCCCGGGCCCAGCAGGGCCCCGATAAGGTCGCGATTAGCCGCAAGATAGCGAAGCAGCTCAATCGAACCGGGTGCCGGCTCGAGCTCGTCGATATTGCGGTAAAGATCGGGTAATTGAGCTGCGGTGATAAGCTCAACCCGCTCGCGAATCTCGGCAAGCAGGCCGTTCTCGATCTGGCTGATAAAGTCGGGGATATCGCGGTAGTGCGAATAGAACGTGCGGCGTGTAAGACCGGCGCGCTCGGTGAGCGACGCGACGTTAATGCGTGAAAGGTCGCCGCTTTCGGCAAGTTCGCTGGCAAGCGCCTGGCGAAGGGCGCGCTGCGAGCGAAGGGACCGGCGATCACATTTCTCGAGCTGGGACAAACGTCCTCCTTGTTACTCAGCCTGTGCGCTATTGCACAGTGCGAGTATTATTGCACACCGTGTGCATCAACATGTAAAGGCAATATTTGGGATGTGACGAAATGGCAGTCCCTTTGTCACATTCAGCGACCGCCTAGGTTGTGCCAGTTGTGCCTGGCTTTTGAAGCGGGATTACCAATTGTCCAAAAAGTCATTCGTGGGTAGAATAGTGTCGACGGCAGCCCAAGTTGTAGCTGGCTGGGCAGCGCCGTTGTTTGCATTAGGGGGTCAACGCCTTAGCGGCGGCGACCCCTTCTGTTGCGCTTCGAACGCTGCTTGAGTGCCTCGGAAAGGCCGACAAGCGCCGTGAAGAACGAGACCAAAGCGGTCAGAAGCCTCACGAAATCAATCAAATCGGTCATGGGCATCACCTCCCATCAGATGGAGGGCGCTGCCCGGCACATGGAACTGCCGCCAACAGTATCAATTCTATCAAAGCGCAGTTAGATATGCGAATGTTTGTTCGTATTTCAAGAGACCAGCGTCACCTGTGACAAAGGGGCTGTCCCTTTGTCACATTATTCGATTACGGTGCAGGAATTCTGCTTGTGCATGGTGGCAAGCATGTGTTTGGGAACGGCGTGGACCATGCAACTGCCGATAGTTGCGCTCGCGGCGTCCTTGGCTGCCTCGCTTGCGTTTTTGGTCGCGTAGCTGTGGCGGAAGCGTTTGAGCATGGCAATGTCGTTGCCGCCGTCGCCGTAGACCGCGACCTCGTCCTCGGCAATGCCGTAGTAGCCCGCCAGCCAGGCCACGCTCTCGCCCTTGTTGCATGCCACATCCGTGATCTCAAACATCACCGGGTCAAACGGCGCGTTGACCACGCGGTCCGAGCGCTCGGCCAAATACGCCTTAAGGTCGCGCTCCAGCTCGGGCGAGATCACACGGCAGTTGATCTTGCACACATCGTGGCGCAGAATGTCACCGATCGACTGGTCGAAATACTGTTCCTCGTGATACCCGCCACGTGCACGCATGCCGCGCATCACGATGCGCTTGATAGGACTGTCCTTTTTAAAGCCCGCCTGGTGCATCTCGAACGAACCGCTCGAGAACATGCCGTCGGGCGTGGAGCAGTCGAAGCAAATGTCCGGGAACGCCTTGAGCAGCTCCTCGGTAACCTGCGGGTCGATGGTCCAGGTCTTGAGCACCTCACCATGGCTGTCGCGCACGATGGATCCGTTGGAGCAGCAGGCGTCGAGTGCCAGACCTGTGAAGCCATGCTCGCCGATCGGCAGCGTCGAGCGTCCGGTCGCGGGAACCACATGCAGCCCGGCTTCGGTCAGCTCGCGAATGGCGCGGCGGATGGTTCCGTCGGCCTCGTGTAGGGCATTCAGCAGCGTTCCGTCTAAGTCACTCGCAAACATCTTGATCATGGGCATGCCTCTCCTTCGTCTGCACGATATTGTAGACGAGAACGGGCGCGCCCCAAGAGAGGCACGCCCGTCAGGCGAAAGATTGTCCTACACCGCGGCGGGGCCATGTTCGCCGGTGCGGATGCGGATAACCTCCTCGGCCGGCTCGACCCAAATCTTGCCGCCTCCAACGGCACCGCAATCTTGGAAACGGCGCGGCAACGGGCGCGAAACCAACGGGAAATACGCGAGCAAGGAAGCCGCGAGCGCGCCCGTCCCGGCTAGCGCCGGAACAGCTCGCGGGCTCGGTCGCGGAGGTCGGTAGCTCGGATGACGCCCTCGTAGCGGTTGATACGCAAGCGCGGGAAGGCATTGAAGAAGCGCAGGTCGCGGCGGCTGAGTGACACGCTCGGCACCGGACGGCTTATGCCCTTGCCGGCAAGGCGACGACTGAGCGACGGACGCGGCATGCTCGGTGCGGCATCGGCCACGCGGCGGGCGGCAAGCGCCAGGCCGCGAGCACCATCCGAGATAAACGTCGGCATCGAAGCCTTCTCGCGCAGGGCATCGAGCGCCGCGTCGCCCAGCTCGACCAGCCACGCGTTAACGGCACGGCCGCGGATGTGCGTCTGCGCCACCGAGTCGATCGCCGAATCGGGAATACGTTCGAGCATGGAGTCGGACGCATCGGCAAGCGACTCATTGATGCGGTCGGCAAGGTCGGCCCGGACGCGCTCCAGCTGATCGGACAGACGCCGCCAGCTCGCCAACGAGCACAACGCGTCGACCATCATCGCGACCGCGACGATAAAGGCGGACAGCCGCACAATCAGCACCGGCAGATGGCCAAGCAGCCCCAGCAATGCCGGCTCCACTAAACGGCAAATACACAACGCACCCAAGCCAAACGCGCAGGCCCAGTACAGGCAAATGCGTCCGTGCAAGTTAAACGGCAGGTGCGAGTAATCCCAAAAGCGAGCGCCCGTTGTTTTTTCCAACAGTACGCCTACGCTGTACTCAATCACGCTGCATACGAGCGCTGCAGCGACAAACTGGCTTGAGGCATCCGGAATCCCGCGCAGCAAAAGCCAGCAGGCAATGCCGCCCACACCATAGATAGGACAACACGGCCCCAGCAAAAAGCCGCTGTTGGCAAATCGTCCGTGATTGAGCATGGCGCAGACCGTCGACTCCCACGCCCAGCCGCAAAACCCGTAAAAGGCAAACGAGAGCACCAGTGCCGAAAGCGGGCAGACGGCAAGCGTCGCGCCGCCAAACGCCATATCAATCGCGGTCCCCACCGTCTACCCTCTCCTCTTTTCGCTCGATTCGCCACTCACGCCATCGTCTGCCTCGTCCTTGCGCGGCAGACGGCCGGCGATCGTCTCGCGCAGAGCGCACCATTTATCCGCCAGGCACACAATCCATGCCTCACGACACGTCGGCGGCACCGGCACCAGCGGAAACATATGGCGCACGATAATATTCCGCTCGCGCGGCGTCAGATCAAAATCTTCCTCCGCACGCGCCAGGGCAAAAAATGGATGCCGAAATCCGTGCAGTCGATGGCTTGGGTCGGGATCGTGCCAGTCATAGAGAAAGTAATCGTGCAGTAGGGCCCCGCGCAACAACGAGGCGCGGTCGACCGAGACACCGACGCGGCCCAGGCGCTCGGCAAAGGACAGACTTGCCCGCGCCACCGAGGTCACATGCGCATACACCGTCACGTCGCCATGCTGGATAAACTCGCGCGTCAGGTCCAAGCGGCCCGCCTGGGCGAGCTGGCGGGCGGCATCGTCGACCTCGTGCGCGATTTTCTCGGCACGAACGGCATCGGACATGCTGCCTCCTTCCAGCGGCTCACGGCGGCAAGCCACGGCCTGCACGTATTGAAAAAATCATCATCGAATCTATCAGTATGGCATCGGACAAAACGTTTTGCCCCACCAGTTGGCGAATTACCGCGCCGCCGTCACATATCAAACGCCAAAATGTGCGAGACTGTCTTGTGCAATTGTGTCGGCCGAGGGAGCGCCGGCACTCGATTCGCATGGAGTAACCCACAACGATGCTGCTTACGCAAACGACAACGCCCGAGGACGTCAAGGCTCTTAATCGTGCCGAGCTCCCGCAGCTCTGCGACGAGATTCGCCACGCCATCCTCGAAAGCTCCGCCGCCGTCGGCGGGCACGTTGCCCCCAACCTGGGCGTCGTTGAGCTTACGGTCGCGCTCCATCGCGTGTTTAACTCCCCTATCGACAAGATTCTCTTTGACGTTTCGCACCAGACCTACGCCCACAAGGCGCTGACTGGGCGCGCGTATACCTATATCGATCCGAAGCGCTTTGGCGAGGCCTCTGGCTTTGCCAATCCCGACGAGTCCGAGCACGACCTGTTCGCCATGGGCCATACCTCCACGTCGGTGAGCCTGGGCTGCGGCCTGGCGCACGCTCGTGACCTGGCGGGCGATGCGTACAACGTCATCACCATCATTGGCGACGGCTCGCTTTCGGGCGGCCTGGCGTTTGAGGGCTTCAACAATGCCGCCGAACTCGACAGCAACCTGATCATCATCGTCAACGATAACGACCAGTCCATCGCCGAGAACCACGGTGGCCTCTATCGCAATCTGGCCGAGCTGCGCGCCAGCAACGGCACCTGTGAGCGCAACGTTTTCCGCGCGATGGGACTCGACTACCGTTATTTGGACGCCGGCAACGACGTGTTGGCCCTAGTCGACGCGCTGCAGGAACTGCGCAATATCGATCATCCCATCGTGCTGCACGTCTCCACCGCCAAGGGCAAGGGCTTTGAGCCGGCCCAGAGCGACCCCGAGCGCTGGCACCACGTGGGTCCGTTTGACATGGCGACCGGGCGCAAGCTCTGCCCGGGCCATCCGAGCGAGCCTGCGCCGCGCACCTACGCCGACATTACGGGCGAGGCGCTCAGCGCCGCCATCGAGCGCGATCCGCAGGTCGTGGGCATCACGGCCGCCACACCCTACATCATGGGCTTTACACCCGAGCTTCGCGCTGCCGCCGGCAAACAGTTCGTCGATGTGGGCATTGCCGAGGAGCACGCCGTGACCTTTGCCACCGCGCTTGCGCGCTCGGGCGCCAAGCCAGTCTTTGGTGTGTACGGCACGTTTTTGCAGCGCGCCTACGACGAACTCTGGCACGACCTGTGCCTCAACGACGCCCCGGCAACCATTTTGGTGTTTGGTGCGTCAATCTTTGGCACCACGTCCGAGACGCACCTCTCGTTCTTTGATATTTCCATGCTGGGCGGTCTTCCCAACATGCACTACTTGGCGCCGGCCTGCATGGAGGAATATCTGTCCATGCTGAGCTGGTCGCTCGACCACCGCGAGCATCCCGTGGCGATCCGCGTACCGGGCATCGGCCTGGTTAGCCGTCCCGACCTTGCGCCCGCCGAAGACACCGACTACAGCGCCGTTCGCTACAACGCGGTGCGCCAGGGTCGCGACGTAGCCGTGCTCGCACTCGGCGATTTCTTTGAGCTGGGCGAGCGCGTGGCAAACCGTCTGACTGCCGAGTACGGCATCGAGGCCACGCTCGTCAACCCGCGCTTTGCAACCGAGCTCGACCGCGAGTTCCTCGACAGTCTTGCCGCCGAGCATCGCGTTGTCGTCACCCTCGAGGACGGCATCTTGGACGGCGGCTGGGGCGAGCGCGTAGCATGTTATCTGGCATGCACGCCGTTGCGCACGCGCACCTTCGGCATCGCCAAGGGCTTCCCCGACCGCTACGACCCCAACGAACTGCTCGCTCAAAACGACATGACGGTCGAGAATATGGCCGCCGAAGCCGTGAGACTACTCAACAAGTAAGAAAACCTCCGCAAGGGAAGCACCCCTGCGGAGGTTTTTATTTTCGCGACGCGATTATCTCAATCTGTAACAGATAGGGACCTTTTGACCGTCCAGATGTTACAGATTGAGACAAAGCAGCAAGGCTTGCCGCCGCACCGGCCAGAACCACCACAAAGGTGCCTGTCCCTTTTTGGTAGGTAGAATAACCCATAAGGTAAGTATGTTTCTGAGTTATTTCGTGTTGACCCATTTGAGCGCGATAGGGTATAACTCTACTCAACCGCTAGGGATTTTATTGAGAAAGGTGTTCTACCATGAGCAAGAACCTCTCCCAGCAGGTCGTTCTCGACCGCCGCGGCTTCGTTGCCGCCACCTTCGCAACCGTCGCCGGCCTTGGTCTTGCCGGCTGCTCCGACACCAGCGCCGAGGCCGACAAGGGTTCCGCCGCCGACTCCTCCAAGAGCTCCGAAGATACCGAGGCTTCCACCACGCTCGACGCCAAGGCGTTCGACAAGCTCGTCGACAACGGCCCCAAGGCCGATGACGACGCCATCGCCGCCAGCACCTGGGCGACGGCCGTCAAGGACGCCGGCGTCTTTAAGATCGGTGGCGTTCAGACCTCCACGCTCTTCTCCCTCCTCAACGAGAAAGACGGTCAGACCCGCGGCTTCGATGCCGGTATCGCACAGCTCCTGTCCAACTACATTCTGGGCGAGAACAAGGTCGAGATCACCCAGGTGACCTCGGACACGCGCGAGTCCGTCCTGCAGAACGGCCAGGTCGACGCCGTCTTTGCCACCTACACCATCACCGACGAGCGCAAGAAGCTCGTCTCCTTTGCCGGTCCCTACTACTACACCCAGCAGGCTATCCTGGTGCTCGCCGATAACGACGACATCAAGAGCGTCGACGACCTGGCCGACAAGAACGTCGCCGTCCAGTCTGGCTCCAACGGTCCCGCCATCCTGGAGGAGTTCGCCCCCAAGGCCAGCCAGCAGGAGTTCAAGACCGACGAGGAGGCCCGCCAGGCACTCCAGCAGGGCCGCGTTGACGCCTACGTCATCGATAACAACATGCAGCAGAGCGCCTTGGTCCGCGAGCCCGGTAAATACAAGATCGCCGGCAAGCCCTTCGGCAGCAAGGAGCCCTATGGCATCGGTCTGCCGCTCGATTCCGACGGCGTCACCTTTGTCAACGACTTCCTTAAGAAGATCGAGGACGACGGCACCTGGACTGAGCTGTGGCAGATCTGCATCGGCGACCGTACGGGCGACACCAATGTTCCCGAGCTGCCCGAGATCGGCGCCTAGTCAGCGAGCCTGGTAACGGCCGCAACGAAACCATACGGAAACGCACGATGCGCTTTATTGCGGTAAACTGTTTCCTCACTGAGTTGTCGGGGCTTCCGTACACACGGGAGCCCTTTTCCTTATCGGCGGGAGGTCCGCATGAGTCTCTCCGAACTCTGGTCGCTCTATGGCCAGAACTATATCGACGCGCTGCTAGCAACCTGGGGCATGACGCTTGAGTCGTTTGCCATCGCCATGGTGCTGGCCGTCGCCGTCACCGTGATGCGCGTGTCGCCGCTCAAGCCGCTGCGCGTCTTTGGCGACCTGTATGTCCAGGTCTTCCGTAACATCCCCGGCATTGCACTGCTCATCATCGTCGTCTATGCGCTGCCACCGCTCAAGGTCGTTCTGCCCTACCGCACCTGCGTTATCGTCGCCACGGTCCTTTTGGGCTCGGCCTTTGGCTCCGAGAACTTTATGAGCGGCATCAACACCGTCGGCGTCGGCCAGGTGGAAGCCGCACGTTCGCTCGGCATGAGCTTCAGCCGCATCCTCGCCAAGATCGTGATTCCGCAGGCGCTGCGCTCAAGCGTGCTGCCCATGACCAACCTCTTTATCGCCGTCATGCTCACCACCGCGCTCGGCAGTCAGGTGCCGCTTAAACCGCAGGAGCTCACCGGCGTGGTGAGCTATATCAACACGCGCTCGCTCGGCGGCGTCGTCGCGTTCTTTATCTCGGCGCTCGGCTACCTGGGCACGGCCTTTGTGGTGAGCCACATTGGCAACTATATCGATAAGAAGGTGAGGATCCTCCGATGAGCAAGCACTCCTCCCCTGCGCTTACCATGCGCGATGCGCTCTACGAGGCTCCCGGCCCCAAGATGCGCGCCAAGATTCGCATCGGCACCGCCATCTCACTCGTCGCCGTCGCCGCGCTCGTCGCCCTGGTACTGCAGCGCTTTTATGTGACCGGTCAGCTTTCGGTCCACTATTGGTATTTCTTTACGCACCTCACCACCTGGAAGTTCTTGCTTGCCGGCTTTGAGGGCACCGTTAAAGTCGCACTCACCGCCGGCGCCATCGCGCTGGTGCTGGGCCTGGCCCTTATGCTCGGCCGCACGAGCGACATTAAGCCGCTGCAGCTGGTCTGCCGCGTGCTCACCGATTTCTTCCGCGGCGTGCCGAGCCTGCTGTTTATCTACTTCTTCTTTTTGGTGCTGCCCCAGTACAAGATCTCGCTGCCGTCGTTTTGGATGCTCGCGCTGCCTGTCGCGCTCGCTGCGGCCGGCGTGCTGGCCGAGATTTTCCGCGCCGGCGTCAATGCCGTGCCGCGCGGTCAGGTCGAGGCAGCCCAGGCGCTCGGTCTCTCCAAGGCCAAAATCACCTTTAAAATCGTGTTGCCGCAGGCCATTCGGTTTATCATTCCGTCGTTGATTTCGCAGCTCGTGGTCGTAGTCAAAGACACCACCGTCGCCTACGTGGTGAGCTACCCCGACCTCATGCAAAACGCCCGCGTGCTCATTACCAACTACGACGCCCTCGTGTCGGTCTACCTGGTAATCGCGGTCATCTATATCCTCATCAACGTCGCGATCAACAAGGCCGCTGTCTATGTTTCGCACAAGACCGGCGCGACCATCATCCGCTAACGCTTTACCATTTCGAGTCATAAGGAGCCGAGCACCATGGCACAGAGCACCTCTTCCACCGGCAATCAGCCGCTGATCGAGCTCAGACACGTCGATAAGCACTATGGCGATCTGCACGTCCTCAACGACATCAATCTCTCGGTCGACCGCGGCGAGGTCGTCGTTGTGATCGGTCCCTCGGGCTCGGGCAAGTCGACCATGTGCCGCACCATCAACCGCCTGGAAACCATCGATTCGGGCGAGATCCTCATCGAGGGCGAGCCCCTGCCGCAAGAAGGCAAGGATCTTGCCCGCATGCGCGCCGAGCTGGGCATGGTGTTTCAGCAGTTCAACCTGTTCGCACATATGACCGTACTGCAGAACGTCATGCTGGGACCGGTCGACGTACTGGGTGTCTCCAAGGACGAGGCCCGTGAGCGCGCCATGGACCTGCTGGGCCGCGTGGGCGTGGCCGAGCAGGCCGATAAGGTGCCCGCACAGCTCTCGGGCGGCCAGCAGCAGCGCGTAGCCATCGCCCGCTCGCTTGCCATGCAGCCCAAGGCCATGCTTTTTGACGAGCCCACGAGCGCCCTTGACCCTGAGATGATCAACGAGGTGCTCGAGGTCATGGTCCGTCTGGCACAGCAGGGCATGACGATGATCGTCATCACGCACGAGATGAACTTCGCCCGCCGCGTGGCCGACCGCGTCGTGTTTATGGCCGACGGCCAGATCGTGGAAACCGGCACGCCCGACGAGTTCTTCGACCACCCCCAGACCAAGCGCGCCCAGGACTTCCTCAACTCCATTAAGGGCCACTAACCCAATTGCCACGCGGGCAAATTCATCAGTAACGTTTGTCCCGCGCCACCCCTGTGCCATGTCCACCCGGATTCGAAAGCCGCAACCATGATCGGAACCCGCACCTCATCGTCCTACACCCCGCATGTCGACGTCGCCCCCGCCGACCGTCCGCTCATCCTCGTCGCGCCGCGTTGGGAAGAGGCAAAGCCGTTTTTGAGCGAGACGCTCTCCCCCAACGAGGAAATCGCAAGTGTTTTTGTCGATGCCATCCTTGCCGCCGGCGGCCTGCCGCTGCAGATGTCCATCACCGAGAACATTGAGGTCATCCGTCATTACGTCGATATCGCCGACGGCGTCGCCATTCCCGGCGGCCCCGATGTCAATCCCAAACGTTGGGGCGATGATCGACCCTACGACCCCACCCTCTGCTGCGAAATCCGCGATAGCTTTGAGTTTAAGCTGGTCGACGAGGTACTCCGCGCCAAAAAGCCGCTCTTTACCACCTGCCGCGGCACACAGCTGCTCAACGTCGCCACCGGCGGCACCCTGTGCATGGACGTGCCGAGCCTGGGCGCGCGCGAGGGTCGCACGCAGTGGCGCCACACCCACGTGCTCAACGACCCCGTGCACCCTGTCGAGGTCATGCCGGGCTCGCTGCTGGAGCGCGCGGTTGGCGGGCACAGGCTGATCCAGACCAACTCCGCACACCACTGCTGCGTCGACCGTCTGGGTAAGAGCACGCGCTTGGTCGCCAAGGCAACCGATGGCGTTCCCGAGTGCATCGAGGTCGAGGGCCAGCCGTTCTGCTTGGGCGTGCAATGGCATCCCGAGTACACCTGGCAGACGCTCGAAACCGACTTTAACCTGTGGAAGTCGTTTGTCGAGGCTGCTGCCAAGGTAAAGCAGGCCCGCTAGCTCGCGAACCACTCAGGGTAAAGCCTCCTAAGCCAGGGGGGGGGCGGACACCAGCCACGGTGCCCGCCCCCCCTGTATTTGGCATGCTCGGTATGATTATCCCTCACAAACAATCAAAGAAATCTCGACCGCAATCGGTCTATGGTAAAGCAAATGGTAAAAACGCTTGCTACGTTGATTAGGCAGTCAATTAAAATCGAGATGCATTGACCATTCCCCAACGGGGTCACGCCACAAATCCACATGAGCATCGAGACTGGAAGCGGAAGCATGGAATTGGCCCCGAGCTGTATGTAGATCGCCACAACGTTGACAAGCAGCAGCATGCCAATCGGACCGAAGCCGGACCCAAAATAGGAAACAGCGATCACGCAAGAGACCACGTATGCAAGGCAGACGACACTCGCCAGAAGAAGTCGATAGCAAAAACTATTCAGGTTGAAATACTGTTGAGCATCTAAAACGATCGCGCAGTTAAGGCAGTACAAAACGACACTCGACAGGATAAACGCGCCCAAAAGGGCGAAAGAAGACAGCACCACTCGCGCAACGATAGCGCACACACGCTTCCCTCCCCGAGCCTCCGACAACCCCCACGGTTCCTCAATAAAGCCCGAACTGACAAAGCGCGGCACAATGCAAGCCGCGATGAACGGAAAGAACAATGCATGAGCCAACGGGGCTACGTTGAACAGCAGACCGCGAAAAACCTCTGCATTACCAAATAGAAGGGCATCCTCTGCCGATAGCCGAAGCGTCGGGTCTGGGAAAAAGCCCAAGAAACTGTTCTCACGGAGGCTACAGAACCACATCGGGAAAGAATTAAGCTGCAATACCATCATGCACGCATAAATTACCAGGATTAAGGCGTACGTCCATTTGCTCACATGCTTCAATTCTGAATGAAGGAATCTTCTAGTCTGACGAGCCATTGAGCACACCCCCAGCACGAAAGCTCACGAGAGCGTAAATCAATACCGATAGACAGCTGGCTGCCGCGCCATATCCCAGAAGCGTCAGCTGCCCCATATCGCTATACCCAAGGGCACATCCGACTCCAAGGTACGGCCCAGGAAGAAAGAAGATCCATCGCAAGGACGGTATGGGCGTCTGAAGGTAAGTTCCGTAGAGCGTCAAGCTCATGACAAATCCGATTATTACCACAGCACCGCTAAATACGGCGCTGCCTGTAATCCGATAGATGGTCACCGTCTCCAACGCAACCGATATCACCAATACGGCGTTGATTATCATCGCAGGCAAAAATGCAGTTAGCATGTCGTGCGAGTAGTTATGCCCTACACGTATTATGGCTATTGCAAAAAGAAGAAGGCAAAGCGCACTATATGCTGCGCCAATTATTAAAGCAGACGAAAGTACATGTGCCAGAGCCCCGTTAAAGCGGGCAAGACCTCTTGCTGAAGAAATTCGGCATCCCTCTTCATAGCCGCGCTCCTGTAAAATCGCCAGGCAAACGATGAGCGGAACGAACAGGGAGGTGCCGGCAAAAGCACTGCGCACAAGGGACTCATCGGGTGCAGAAGGATCGATTACATTCCAGCAGAAACCAATATCCTCCCCAAAAACGCTATTGCCAAAGGCGAGCAACGTTGTTCCGTTTTTTAGAAAGACACAGAAGAGAAGGCCGAACGCCAGCATAAGCGCAAGACCAAACTTCGCCGGAAACATCCTGTGCAAACGCATCACATCTGCCTTTATGGGATGGATCGCCCGCTTCATAGCGAGACCGCCTTCATCAAGCGCCTGTAATACTCTTTTATGGACGATGCCTCATCCCTTATGACGTCCATCGGTTCCTTTTTCAGCAGTTCGCCGTCATGAATAAACACGCAACTTGTTGCAACTGATGCCAACTCATCCAAATCATGGCTAGAGATGAGCATGGTCTTACCCTGTTCTCGATTCAATCGACCGATAAGGGCCCATATACTCTCGATGCCCAGCGGGTCCAACCCGTTTGCTGGCTCATCAAAAATAAGCAGATCAGTGTCACCCAACAAAGCTGTAGCTATATCCAGCCGCCGTTTCATTCCCAGAGAAAAACTGCTCACGTTCTTTTTCTCATCGGCATCCAGTCCAACTAGGCTCAAAACGCGAGGAATCTCACGATTCGCATCAAGCCCCCATTCCGCACATCGGATTTGGAGATTCTCAACCGCACTGAGGGATTGGTATGCTCCGCTGGAATCTGGCACATAGCCGACACGCGTCCGCATCAGGCCAAGCTCTCTTTTTGATTTGCCTCCAAAGAGCTCCACGCTCCCCGAAGATGGCTCGCAGAGGCCCAAGACGATTTTAATAAGCGTGCTTTTGCCCGCACCGTTTGCACCGACAAGGGCACAGAGCTCAGACTGATGCACCTCGAAGGAAACGTCATGCAAAACGTGCCGTTTCCCGTAGCGTTTTGAAACTTTTGATAGCTTTATCGCTGATGCGTTCATTGGACCCCCGTTCTGCTTGATAGAAAAACCGCTCATATCGCTCTTTCTCTCCTTTATCGTTTTCCATGGTTGTTATTGTTTTTCGATAACTCATATTTGTCAAGATAATCTAAAAGAAGGGACCCATGTTAGACACGGGTCCCTTCACGCTGACACTTCGTTTTAGCTGTTCGTCTTATGCTACTCGTCGCTCAAATCGACAGCAAAGACTGATGTCGGAAGCGACGCCTCGTTGCCTCCGCCATCCCGCATCTGTCTCACGACATTTTTTGCGCGCTCGACAATAAGCTCCTCAAGCTCTTTCTCGCTCACGCGCTGAATAATATCTCCCGGTTGACAATCAAGCTCATCACAGATATCAAGAAGCGTCTTTAGGCGAATAGCTTTTATCTTTCCGTTTCTAAGCTTTGAAATATTAGCCGGAGTATGCCCCGTCGCCCGAATCAGATCAGCGCTGGTCTTTCCGGTCTTAAGCAGCTGCGTCTCAAGCTCGATGATGAGATAGCTCATGTTTCCTCCTACACAAGCTCGTCAGACTGCTCTTGGAGCAGCGAGGCATAACTCCAGATCGCCGAGATAAACAAGCAGACAACTGCGCCGATAAACGACCCCGCATCAAAGGTAGCGCCTTGGCAAATCTCAATAACGAAGGAATGAGGCACGATGTAAAGCTCCAGTCCGCCAATGGTGAGATTGACCGATCCATAGGCACCAATAAGCGAAACCGCGGCGTTAACAGCAAAGGCAAGCGCAAGAACACGGATAAGCCGCACATGCGTCTTGGTAAAGGGCGAGACGCCTCGCGAGATGTTACGGCTGATCCCACACAGAACGACAAGCGAAATACCCACGACGAGTGCCAGGCACAGTCCGCTTGGGATAACGATGCACCCGCCATCGAGAAGCGTCACGACGCCGAAAGAATCGACAGAAGCAACGTTTGCAACCGCATACCAGATCACGTAAACAACCAACGCGGCAAAAGCGACGAGCATCCCTGCAAAAACGGCTGCCATGCAAAAGCCAAGGTTCCTGATATTTTCGCCCGCTTTGGCCATACGCTGAACGCTGTTAGACATACACTCACCCTCATCGACTCTATCGTTATTCGAACAGTTTATCGAACAACGATATTGATTGCATGCGGAAAGCCCCACCAGTGCGCATAGCCCATTCACTAATCAGAAGGGGTGAGAGTGGATTTTTGGACACGTATCGAACGAGAGTGGATAATCTCCCACTTCGAGGCCACCACCGGGCCTAAAACGGGAGATTATCCACTCTCATAGTCATCAAGGCTCGCAAGCTCTTATTCGGCCGCCTCGCGCAAGGCCGACATCGTAGCCGCATATTGCTGCTGCAACGCATGCATCCCCTCGCGGGCGCCGTCAACGGCATCGACACCGCGCAGCGCTTCGGTCACCACGATCGCCGGCTCGTACAGATTATCGAATCCCAGGTTCTGGCTCACGCCCTTGAGCGTGTGCGCTGCCATAAACGCACCTTCGGCGTCTCCTGCCGCCATGGCGGCCTCCAGCTTGTCCATGCTCTCGTCATCCAAAAACTTGAGGGCAAAGCGGGCAAGCATTTCCTCGCCCATCAGCCGAGCGCACGCGTCATCATAATTAGCGCCGATCTTCTCATACGCCTCACGCATGGAAATCATGGATTAAAACTCCTTTGGTCAAACTAAATCGTGGGAAACGCGACAACGTCGGCGGGGCGTGCCAACGTCTCGGCAATACGGTCTTGCACCTCGAGCAGGCAGTCGAGCAACAGCGGGTTAAAGGTGCCGCACTTACCGTCCAGAATCATCTGGATCGCCTCCTTGTGCGGGATAGCGTCCTTGTACACGCGCACGCTCGTCAGCGCATCATACACGTCGGCCACCGAGACCACCTGCGCGGCGATGGGAATCTCGTCGCCCTTAAGGCCATCGGGATAGCCCTTGCCGTCCCAGCGCTCGTGATGCCAACGCGCAATCTGGTACGCATATTCCATAAGCGCATTGCCGACGTGATGGCGGCCCAGCTCAAGCAACATGTCGGCGCCCATCGTGGTATGCGTCTTCATAATCTCGAACTCCTCGGGCGTAAGGCGCCCGGGTTTGTTGAGAATCGCATCGTCAATCGACATCTTGCCGATATCGTGCAGCGCCGAAGCCAGGGCAATCGTGGAGCGTTCCTCATTGTCGAGGGAGATCGTGCCGCTACGCTGGACCAGACAGCCAAGCAGCAGCTCGGTCAGCTTTTCGATGTTCGTAACGTGCCTGCCGCTCTCGCCATTGCGAAGCTCCATGACGCCGGCCATGATGTCGATGAGCATGCGACTGTTCTTGACGCGCTCGTTGTACTGTTGGGACAGCAGGCTCGTCAGGCGGCGCTGTTTGGCGTATAGGCGGATGGTATTGCTTACACGGCGGCGCACGACACGGGAGTCAAACGGGCGGTTGATATAGTCCGAGGCGCCCAGCTCGTACGCGCGCAGAACCATATCATCGGAATCTTCGCTCGAAATCATGATGAAAGGCAGATTGTCGATACCCGATCGGCGCGACAGATCGGCCAGCACCTCAAAGCCGCTTATGCCCGGCATGACAATATCCAGCAGCACGAGCGACAACTCATCGCCATAGCGGTCGACCATGTCGAGCGCCGCGCGACCGTTGTCGGCCTCGAGGATGCAATACTCGTCCTTGAGCATCTCGTTGAGAATGGCTCGGTTCATCTCGGAGTCATCGACAATAAGCACCAAAGGCTTTTCGCTTTGGAAGGCTTCGATGGAATCGGCGTCGGTCACGACCGTACCGGCTTTTGCCTTAGCGCGGCTCAATAACTGGACAGCGCGGCCAACTCCCTCATCGACCGTCTCGCCATGAATGCGAACGCCACCAATACATGCCGTCAAGCTCACGTACTCATGGCCCGGAACAATCGTGGCATGAACGGCATCGGACACCTGGTGCAGGCGACGGGTGAAGTCATCGGAGGGAATATTGGGCATGACGACCACAAACTTGTCGCAGCCATAGCGTACAAGCTCGTCAGTCGAACGAATTCCGCTGCGTATGGCCGTCGCCACAGCACCGAGCGCAAGGTCGCCGGCATGACGGCCACACGTATCGTTGAAGACCCTAAAATCATCAAGGTCGATCACCGCAACGCCGGCATTCATGCGGGCGCTACGGAGCTTTTCCTCGTAATATCGGCGATTGCGCACACTCGTCAGCACATCGGTGTAGACGAGGTCCTCTTCTGCAGCCTCTTGCTCATCGATCGGACGCACCATCAGCAGGACGTGAGGCTCGCCCTCAACCTTCAGAGGGCGCAGGCGAGCGCGGTACTCGGTACCATCATTGAGCAGCTGCTCCGATACATCATCGGAACCTGTCAAGGCCTCAAGACTCGACTGACGCAGACAAGGGCAGCGATCGCCGGCGAGCAAGCAGTTAGGCTCGCTCTTAATCTGATCGGCCGACAACAAACGCACCACGGGGTAGGTCTTCGCGACGCGGGCGACCTCGGCGGCAGCCTCCTCGTCGGTTAGATTGACCTCGTGATTATTGAGCATATGGGGCCCTTCCTATCGTTACGCACGGCAACGGTGCATATCAATTGGTACAAGGGTAGCATCTAACAGCTGAAGGCAAACGCGCGATTATCGTTACATTTTTATGACCTGGCAAACGGCGGTAATGGAGCCGCGGGCGCGCGGTTATGGGCGCATTCGTTAACAATGACGAAACGCTAACAGCCCCTCTCCCCGCAGGTCATCGAGCGTGCTAACGCTCCAAGACATCGCGAACGGCGTTTGCCGCCGTAACGGGGCGATCGCGCAGACCGTTATGCGCGCCCGGGATCGTCACAAGGGGGCAATCGAGATATTCGGCAGCCGCTCGCGTACCAGCCTCGCGGGGTGTATCGACCGAAAGCTCGCCCAAAAACACGGCCGACACCGCCTTTGACGCGCGGGCGCGCTCCCAGTCGGGAGCATATGTCATATTTGTTCCGTATTCATTGGCCATAAAGCAACGACCATTGCGCAGGGCATGTTTGACTTCCGCTTCGGTCGTCCCAGGAGCCTCGGGGTCCAAGTCGCCGAGGGCTCCCAAGAAAAGCCGGAGCGCCCTTGAAACCTTTCCAGCCGCAATCATATCGAGCAAAACCGGAGCTGCGCCCATACCGACGCCTTCGGCCGACACAGCCGGCTCATGCAGAATCGCACGGGCGACGAGATGGGGTTCGGCGCGAAGAAGCTCCAGCGCCACCAACGTACCGGCGCTATGCGCAAGCACATTTGTCGGAGCGCCAACGTGTTCGATCACGGCTTGCAGGTCGGCGGCCTGAGCGGCAAGATCATAGCTGCCGTCTGCCGCATCGCTGCTGCCACCGCAGCCGCGGCGGTCGTAGGCAATTACGCGGTAGTTGCGGCTGAGCTCACAAGCGATACCGTCGAAAAATGTGCCGTCGACACAAGCGCCGTGCACGCACACCAAGGCAGGAGCATCAGGCGACACATCTGGGCCGGCATATTCGCGACAGGCAATCGTGGTGCCCGCATTCTCGACCGTAAAATTCATGTTGTGCCCCCATCATCAATGCTCATCCAGTTGCACGTCAGTGCGGTTGGATGGACCCGCATTGCCTTACACCTTGTTAACAGATTAACTTTACCCGACCCGAGGCTTTTCATGGCGTGGCATAATGGGCGACGTGAAAAAACGAAACTTGTAAAGCAAGAGCCCGCACCTTGCTTTGGAGCCGATGCTATGCTTAGGCACAATTCTCTTGAGGAGCATATGCCTATGTCTACGTTTTTGAATGCCAGCCCCATCTTTGGGCCCGTTCGCAGCCGTCGCCTTGGCCTCTCGCTCGGCGTCAACATGATGCCGGCCAGCGGCAAAATCTGCACGTTCGACTGCATTTACTGCGAAAACGGCCTCAACGCCGAGCGCCCCTGCCATGAGCCGTACAACACAGCCGCTGTGGTACTCGACGCGCTCGAGGCAAAGCTGCGCGAGATGGCAGCCGAGGGCGAGCTCCCCGATGTGATCACCTTCGCAGGCAACGGCGAGCCCACCGCCGCACCGGAGTTTCCGCAGGCCATCGCCGGCGCCGTCGCGCTGCGCGACGAGCTTGCCCCAAACTCCAAGATCGCCGTGCTCTCCAACGGCACGCGCGCCGACCGCCCCGAAGTGCACGACGCGCTCATGATGGTCGACGACAACATTCTTAAGCTCGATACCGTCGACCCGGCGTTTATCCAGCTGCTCGACCAGCCTGTTGGCCCCTACGACGTCGAGCACCAGATCGAGACGTTCGCAAGCTTTGACGGTCACGTTATTATCCAGACGATCTTTTTGACCGGTGAGTATCAGGGCAAGCTCATCGACAACACCGGCGAGGAGTACGTTGCCCCCTGGCTCGCGGCGCTTGAGCGCATTCGCCCACAAGAAGCAACCATCTACACGGTAGCGCGCGAGACACCGGTCGCCGGCCTTGCCAAGGCAGCACCCGAGGTGCTCGACGCCATTGCCGCGCGCGTGCGCGCCCTCGGCATTCCCTGCCAGGTGAGCTACTAGCAAAACCACGCAGCAGCTAGTGTCAGCCATCTCGCTCCATCAGTTGCGGTGATATAGTTCCTATTTATGCTGTTAAACCGCTTAGATCGGAACTATATCACCGCAACTTTTATGGACGCGTGGGTGGGCTATACTAGCTGCGGATGAAAGGAAGTTAGCCATGTATGACAAAGGACCCGTGCCTGGCCGCAACGACGCTTGCTGGTGCGGCAGCGGCAAGAAATACAAGAAATGCCATAGCGCCTTTGATGAGCGCCTCGAGCGCTTGTGGGAAGAGGGCTGGGAGGTTCTGCCTCGCACGCTCTACAAGACGCCCGCCGATATCGAGGGCATTAAGCGCTCGGCCGCCATCAACGTGGGCGTACTCGATTATGTGGGCGAGCATATCGCTGCAGGCATGACCACCAACCAGATCGACCAGATGATCTACGACTACACCGTCGAGCACGGTGGCACGCCGGCCGATCTCAACTACGAGGGCTATCCCAAGAGCGTGTGCACCTCAATCAACGACGTGGTCTGTCACGGTATCCCCTGCGATACGGATGTGCTGCACGAAGGCGACATCATCAACGTGGATTGCTCCACGATCTTGGACGGCTACTTTAGCGACTCGAGCCGCATGTTCTGCATCGGCGAGGTCTCTGCCGAGCGCCAACGCCTGGTCGACGTCACCCGCGCCAGCGTGGAGGCGGGTCTGGCGGCCGTCAAGCCATGGCTACCGTTGTCCGTTATGGCCGAGGCCGTGCAAAAGACCGTCGAGGACGCCGGCTTTAGCGTGGTGCGCGAGTACGGCGGACACGGCATTGGCAAGGAGTTCCACGAGGACCCGTTTGTGGGCTTTACCACCGAGGCACCCGATGTGGACACCATCATGGCCCCGGGCATGGTCTTTACCATCGAGCCCATGGTCAATGCCGGAGCGCCCGACATCAAGATTAGCAAGGGTGACGGTTGGTGCGTGCGCACCAAGGACGGCAGCGATTCGGCCCAGTGCGAGGTACAGCTCGTGGTGACCGAGGATGGTTACGAGCTGCTGAGCTGGTAGCTGTAGATACGCCGGGCTACGCGATGGATATGCTAACCATCGCGTAGCCCGGCGTTTTATTTGAACGTTTTGCCTGATAAAACCTGCCAAAATAAACCTGTCCCTTTTTGGCAGGTCGAGCAGAGAGGACTGCTTGTGAACATTCTGGTTTTGTTGCCCGTCAACGACCGTCATCGCGCAATTCTTGAGTCGAGCGCTCCGGGCGAGGACTTTATCTACACGAGCGCCGACGCCGCCACGCACGAGCAGGTCGCCGATGCCGACGTGATCCTGGGCAACATCGACCCTGACATGCTCACGGCATGCGAGCGTCTCCAGCTGTTGCAATTGCAAACCGCCGGCTATGACGACTACCTTGCCGCCGGCACTGTGCCGGTCGACGCCAAACTGTCTTGCTCGGTGGGCGCCTACGGCCAGGCCGTGAGCGAGCACATGTTTGCCATGGTCCTTTCCATGATGAAGCGCCTGCCCGGCTATCACGATTTGCAGCGCGAGCATCGCTGGAAGGATTTGGGGCCGGTCACCTCGCTCAAAAACGCCAATGTGCTGGTGCTGGGCGCGGGCGATATCGGTGGCCACTTCGCCACGCTCTGCCGCAACATGGGTGCGCACGTCCGCGGCATCAAGCGCCATCCGCTCGTCTACCCCATTGTGTTTGAGGACATGGACGGCATGGACGCCCTGTCTGAGCGCTTGGCGGAGGCAGACGTCGTCGCATCCTTTATGCCCAGCACACCCGAGACCCGCGGTCTGGCGAACGCCGAGTTCTTCGCCACGATGAAACCGGGCGCCTTCTTTGCCAACGGCGGCCGCGGCGACCTCGTGGTTGCTGACGATTTGGTTGCCGCTCTGGAGTCGGGACATCTCGCCGGCGCCGCGGTCGACGTCACCGACCCCGAGCCCCTGCCCGCGACAAGCCCGCTGTGGGACGCGCCCAACATGCTCATCACGCCGCACGTCTCCGGCTGGTTCCACCTGGCCGCCACCCTCAACAACGTCGTCGACATCGCCGCGGAGAATCTGCGTCACCTGCAAGCCGGCGAGACCCTGCGTTGCTGGATCGAGCACTAATTTGTTCCGGCGTTTTGCCAAACGCCGGAACCCCTCGACGCTGCGCGTCGCCCAGAGCGACAATTTGTCATTCAAAAGGCGAGGCATGACCAGAAGGTCTATGCCTTGCCTTTTTCATGCCAACTTGTTCGCTCTGGACATCGCTCGCTGACGTTTGCTCAACCTGCGGTGTCTTAACAATTCTGTCCAGCTGTTGGCATTGCGGCATTTGCCCAGATAAAGCCTGCCAAAATGAACCTGTCCCTTTTTGGTAGGTTTGGTGCAATGGGGTCAGGTTGGCTTGCGCCATACCGGTAGTTCTGTCTGCGACACTCTCGCCAAAGTGATATCAAACATACATCTAGCGTTTTCGACACTTCGCTTATTAGAGCCAGTCCGTCTCCTCGTCATAGCGGTCCGAATAGGCGTTACGCTTGAGTTCTTCAGCACTCGTTGGTCGCGCCTTGGAAACGTCGACCCCTGACTCATGGCAAGCGGCGACGAACAGCTGTAAACCCCGATCAATAAGCTGAGCCCCACGCTCGGCCTTCATTTCTTCGGCTCGCATTTAGAGCTCCACGCTTTCGGCACCGTTGATGGTTAGGTTTCGCTCATAGAAAGCGGTGAGAGCGCGGATGGCGTACATCACGTCGCGTACGCCGCCGGTCTCGTAGCTCGAGTGCATGGCAAGCTGCGGCAGGCCCACGTCCACGGCATGCATGCTCACCTGCATATTGGACAGGTTACCGAGCGTGGAGCCGCCGGCCATATCGCTCTTGTTGGCGAAGGCCTGCGTGGGCACGTCGGCGTCATCGCAGATGGCCTGGAACACCGCGCGGCTAAAGGCATCGGTGCAGTAGTGCTGGTTGGCAGCTTCCTTGATGACAATACCGCCGTTGAGCACCACCTGGTTGCGGGCGTCACACTTCTCGGCATGATTGGGATGCACGGCATGTGCGTTGTCGCAGCTCACGAGCATTGAGGCGGCAAGTGCGCGGTGGTACGATTCGTCGTCAAAGCCCAGCGATCCGTTAATGCGGCGCAGCGCGTCGGCCAAGAACGTCGACATGGCGCCCTGCTTGGTCTCGGAGCCAACCTCCTCGTTATCAAAGCAGCAAAAGACCGAAACGTCATGCGCGTTCTCAGCACCCAAAAATGCCTGCAGCGAGGTGTAAGCGCAGGCCAGGTCGTCGAGCTTGGGCGTCGAGATAAACTCGTCGGCCCAGCCCCAAATGCGCGCATCCTGGCGGTTGACCAGGAACAGATCGCGGCCCAGAATTTGCTCGGGCTCAACATCCAGCTCGTCGGCGATCAGGGCGTCAAAGTCGCCCTGCTTAAGGTCGCCAGCGCTGATGAGCGGGCACAGGTCGACGGCGCGGTTGGGCGCAAAGCCCTCGTTGACGCCGCGGTTCATATGGATGGCAAGGCTCGGAATAATAGCGACCTCGCGCTCGGTGGAAAGCAGGCGGCTCTCAATACGGTCGCCTTCGCGTACCAACACGCGTCCAGCCAGCGCCAGCGGGCGATCGAACCAGGTGTAGTCGATCATGCCGCCGTAGGCCTCGGTGTTCAGGCGCAGCGTCTCGCCCGCGCCGTCGAGCTCGGGCACGGCCTTAACCTTAAACGTCGGCGAGTCGCTGTGCGACGCCGTCAGCTGAAAATGGTAGTCGCCGGCAACGCCGTCCTCGCCCCACGTCGCGGCCAGGTCCTCGCCCACCTTAAAGGCAACAACGCTCGAGGTGTTGCGCTGCGTGTAATAACGCCCGCCCGGCTCGATGTCCCACGCCGCATTCTCGGGCAGGTAGGTAAAGCCCGCCTCGTCGAGCTCGGCCATAATGGTCGCCGCCGTATGGAACATGCTGGGGCATGCCTCGATAAAGTCGATAAGGTCGTTGGCGGCCTCGATATCATCGGCCGTCACATGCGCGCGCTCGGGCGTTTCCTGATCCGTCATGCTCTCCCCTTTCGCTGGGTTGATGGTCCCCTCCAGCATACCCCGCCACGCCAGTGCCGCACTCTTCATTCCGTGCTTAATTCCGCGCCGCTCACCAAGTTGAGCCATCATGCCCGCGCTCCCTTTGCGACAATTGCGCTAACAGGACGAGAGGAGCCGTCATGAAGCCACGTAACATTGCCATCGCCTGCGGTGTCGCGGGTGCCACTGTCGGCCTTGCCGCTGCCGCCGGCGTCGTCTACCGCAAGCAAATCAAGTCCGCCGCCTCGCTCAAACGCTTGACTGGCTACGCAGACGGTTATGACCTGTACGCAATCGACATCGCTTACGACTACGATCTTGATCGCATCATCGCCGCTGGCGTGCGCGACGACCAGGCCTACATTGATGCCGTGGTGGCACAGGTGCTGCCCGGTGTGCCGGCACATGTCCAGGCACCCCAGTTTGCCTGCAGCGCCTTTGCCGCCGTAGATGCCGAAGGCCGCGTGCGCACCGGTCGCAATTACGACTTTAAGGACGACACCTCGGCGCTGCTGGTGCGCAATCACCCACGCGGCGGCTATGCCTCCATCGGGTTTGCCGCCCTTAACAACCTGGGCGATAACACACCGCTTGACTCCGTCGCCGGACGTGCCGCCGCGCTCATGGGCCCGTTTGCCCAGCTCGACGGTGTCAACGAATGCGGCGTGTCCATTGCCGTACTCACCCTGGATTCCAAGCCCTGTGACCAGGACACGCAACGCCCCGTCATCAATACCTCGCTCGCCATCCGTCTTGTGCTCGACCGCGCGGCTACCACGCAGGAGGCCGTAGACCTGCTTTCCGCCTACGACATGCACGCCATGGCAGGACGCGATTACCACTTCTTTATCAACGACGCCGCCGGTGACGCGCGCGTAGTAGAGTGGGATCCGCACGATCCGGACCGCGCTTTCAAAGCGACTCCCGTACGCCAGGTTACGAACTTCTACGCCTGCTATGGCGACGAAGTGCTACCCAACCAAAAGAATGGCGAGCTGGGCCATGGTAAAGAGCGCGCCGTCGCCATCGCCGATGTCCTTGACGCCCATGCCGGCGCCCAAGACGAGGCAGTCGCTTGGAAAGCCCTACGCGCTGCGGCGCAAGAGCCCAATCCGGAAGACATCACCAGCAACACGCAGTGGTCGGTCGTCTTTGACAATACCGAACCCGCCGCCGCCATTACGCTGCGCCGCCACTGGGGCGACGTCGACGCCTTCGCGCTGTAAGGAGCTGGCACCGTCGTCCTTACGCTCGCCTGACGTTGCTTACATTTCTATACATCTGAGCTAACACGTTTTACCCCCGTATCAACAGTGTACGGGGGTAAACTTATGCGCATGTTGTAACTTGCCCGGAAGGATTCATCATGCTTAGGATCGGTCTTCTTACCAGTGGCGGCGACTGCCAGGCGCTCAACGCCACCATGCGCGGCATCGTCAAAACGCTTATGACCAATAGCGAAGAACCTATCGAGATCTATGGTTTTGAGGACGGCTACCAGGGCCTTATCTACAGCAGGTTCCGCGTCATGACACCCGCCGATTTTAGCGGTATCCTCACCCGCGGCGGCACCATCCTGGGCACGAGCCGCACACCGTTCAAGCGTCTGGATACCCCCGAGGCCGATGGTGTCGAGAAGGTGCCGGCGATGGTCCACACCTATCACAAGTTGCAGCTCGACTGCCTGTTTATGCTGGGCGGCAACGGCTCCACCAAGACCGCCAACCGCCTGCGCGAAGAGGGCCTCAACGTTATCGCCCTGCCCAAGACCATCGATAACGACACCTGGGGCACCGAGCTGACGTTTGGCTTTACGAGCGCCATCGACGTCGCCACCAAGTGCATCGACGACATCCACACTACCGCCTCGAGCCACGGCCGCGTGTTTGTCATCGAGATCATGGGCCACAAGGTTGGCTGGATCCCGCTGTACGCCGGTGTCGCGGGCGGTGCGGACGTCATCCTGATTCCCGAGATCCCCTACGACATGGATAACGTCATCAAGACCATCGAGCATCGCATGGAGACCGGCAGCCGCTTTACCATCGTGGCCGTCGCCGAGGGCGCTATCTCCAAGGAGGACGCGGCGCTGTCCAAGAAGGAGTACAAGAAGAAACTCGCCGAGCGTACGAGCCCTTCGATCGTGTACGACATCGCCAAGGAGATCGAGGCCAAGACCGGTCGCGAGACCCGCGTCGCCATCCCCGGCCACACGCAGCGCGGCGGTCAGCCCGACGCTCAGGACCGCATCTTTGCGACCCAGTGCGGCGTCGAGGCAGCGCTCGGCTGTCTGCGCGGCGAGTTTGGCTACATGATTGCCCTGCGCGACGGCAAGATGTGCCACATGCCGCTCGAGGATGTCGCCGGCAAGCTCAAGTATGTCGATCCTCAGAGCGACCTGGTACGCGAGGCCAAGGCGTTGGGCATCAGCTTCGGCGACGAATAGCCTCGGCCGAAACTGCTCTCATCGGAGACCCCAGGGCTTACCTCCCAAATCGTCCTCGGACATGTCAGGATCCCGCCGTGCGCTTCGCGCGGCGGGATCCTTCCGTCCTGCGGAAAGATTTGGGAGGTAAGCCCTGGGGCCTCCTGCGGTAACCGGGGAGGCCGAGGCTATTCGTCTTCTTGCTGCAAGTGCCTGGGGTAGGATGCGGCGTGCATTTTTGGGAGTATTCAGCAGCCGAGGGTGCCTGCATACTGGATTTTGGGCGAGAGACAGGCGCCGCGGGCCGCATTCTGCAAAAAAATGAGCGGTCCTCGAGGCGCCGGAGCTCAAAGTCAGGCTTTCAATGCGCTTTTGTGCGCCCGCTCCCACACTCGCGAACTCCGGGATGCTGAATTCTCCGGAATTTGCACGCCGCCCCCTGGGGTACCCGCGGGCAAAAAGCAACCGCCCCGCCGAAATATGCAATCGGCGGGGCGGTTTATGCAAAAATGCGGTTGTGGTACATTACAGCTCGCTACAGCTTGAATCCCAGGCAGGTTACTCGGCGCTCTTGAGGGCGCCGACCATGTCGATCTTGTTGAGGGTACGATTGGTAGCGAGGTTGACGATAATCGTAAAGCCAAAGGAAAGCACCACGGCGAGCACGAAGCTCAGCGGCTCGACTTCAACGTCAAAGTACAGCGACGGCATCTGCAAAATGTAGGTAAAGCTCTCGGCAAGCAGGCCACCCAGTGGCACGCCCAGTGCGGTGCCAATCGCCGTGAGGATCAACGTCTCCTTGTTGACGTAGTGGTGCACCTCGCCGCGACGGAAGCCCAGCACCTTAATGGTCGCCAGCTCGCGCTCGCGCTCGGAGATATTCGTGTTGGACAGCGTAAACACCACCACAAACGATAGGCACGCTGCCATAAAGGTCACGAGCACCACGACAGAATTGATAATCGTAAAGTTCGCCTCGTAGTTCTGCCAATGTTCGGCCGTGCTCGAGATGGTGAGCCAACCGTCGCTCTTAATTTTCTTGCTAAACGCAATCTGGTCGGCCGACGAACCCTTAAGCAGCACAAAGACGCCGTTGAGGCGTGCGCTTCGACCGAACGCACGCTCATAGGTACTCTGCGTCATGTAAAGCGTGTTGCCCAGATAGTTGAGCGAGATGTCGCTGACTTTGACCTTGGCAACATTGAGCGACGAATCCTGGACGTGTGCTGTATCGCCCGGCTGAATCCCCAGCACCAGCTGCGAGCTCTTGCTCAGATATACGTCTCCGTCACGCAAAGGCAGCGGTTCCTTGGACTCATCCTCCAGGCGCACGTAATCGCCCAAGTCACCCGTACGGTCGTCGGGAATCACGATGAGCTGCACGGTCTCACTCTTGCCGCCAAACGTAAAGGTGACGTTGTCGGTCATAATCGGCAGGGTCGAGGTCACGGTCACGTTGGAATCATTGGCCGCGTTGCGCTCGTCGAGCGCCGCGCACGTCTGCGAAAAATCGTCGGGATTGGCGACCGCCAGCAGATCGTAGCGTGTGATGTGGCCGTACTGCTTGGGCGAAAGCGCGACCGACGTGTCGCGAATACCCATACCGCAGATCACAAGCGCGGTGCAACCCGCGATGCCAAAGATGGTCATAAAGGCACGCTTTTTGTAGCGGAACAGATTACGTGCTGCCACCTTGTTCAAAAAGCCCATGCGGCGCCAAATAAAGCCGATGCGCTCAAGCAAGATGCGCGAGCCGGCACGCGGGGCCTTGGGGCGCATGAGCGAGGCTGGGGTCTCGGCCATCTCGTGGCGGCAGGCGATAATCGTGGCGCCCACCACGCCCACGGCAAACAGCGCCACCGAAACGATCGAGGACACGATGTCGTACGAAAGCAGCATCTGGGGCAGTGAGTACATATCGTCGAACACCGTAAACAGGAACAGCGGCAGGCCCACAAATCCGATGATGTTGCCGAGCACGCCGCCGATCAGACAAGCCCACAGCGCATAGTCAACGTATTTGGACAGGATACGTCCGCGCGCATAACCGAGCGCCTTATACAGGCCGATGAGCGTGCGCTCCTCCTCGACCATACGCGTAGCGGTGGTAAGGCTGATGAGTACGGCGACGATAAAGAAGATGAACGGGAAAACCGTGGCGATGGCCTCGATCGAAGAACTGTCGCTCTCGACGCTCGAGTAGCTTGCGATGTTGCCGCGGTCCTGGATGTACCAAGTGCATTCGCCCAGATCGGAAAGCTCGGCGCGGGCATCGGCGAATTGCTGATCGGCGGCGGCGCGGCGCTGGTCCAACTCGGCCTGAGCCTGGACGCGCTCCTCGCTGCCCTCGGCCATACGGTCGATGTTGCCCTGTTCAATCCCAAAGAGCATATTCGTTTGGCGCTCGGCCGCATCCAAGCTTGCCGGCGTGTCGACCGTCAACTCCTGAGCGCGTGCCTTCTCGCGCTCCTCGCGGATCTTCTCGATATTGCCCTTGACCTCATTGATCTTAGCCGCGTAGGCATCTGAATAGGAATTGAGGCTCTTGGCTCCCTCGACGATCACGTGGACTGCGGAGTAGGAAGAAGATGTCGCGGCATCCTCGCTCACATAGAACTTGTAGTCCGCGGCCGAGGCGGCACGGAAGGCGTTGACTGTCGAGTCGGAGCTCACATCAGTGGGATCGAGGACCTCGGCCGTGATGGTGTAATCGCCCGCGGCAAACTGGTCCTTGGCGCTTTGGTTCGACGAACTCGCGTCATTGGCAGCAAAACTCACCGTATCGCCGAGCTTTTTGCCCGAAGCCTTCAGGAACTTCGAAGTCACCGCGACCTCATCGGCACTCTCGGGCAAATCGCCGTTCACCAGCACCGGCTGATCGATGTTCTCCTTGGAGAGACTTTGCACGACCACGCGCTCGCGCGTTGTGCCCACGGCGGTGTAAGCGGTCTCGGTGTAGATGCCCTCGGCCGTCTCGACGCCGTCGACCTCTTGAATGGCCGCAAGATCGTCGCGCGTAAGGCCACAGGTCGACTGTACGTTAATGTCATAGACGTTCTGCTGGTCAAAATAAGCGTCGACCGAATCGCGCAAATCCTCGCAGCCCGCCTTAAGGCCGCACATCACGCTCACGCCAAGCGCGGTGATGACCACGATTGACAAGAAGCGCTTAAGACTACCTCGGATTGTGCGATAGATGCCACGGCGAAAAACCGTCGGCACCATATCGTTTGAGCTTTGAGCGGTACGGTAGGTCGTAAACTCCCGGTCGCGCTCCGTGTGCTTAGCATCGCCGGATTGGCTGTTTTGGCGGTCTTGGTCCATGGGCGCTACCACTCGATCGTCTCGATCGGCACGGGATTATGCTGGACCGTCTCGCTCTCCACGCGACCACTCTTAAAGCGGATCAGGCGATCGGCCATGGGCGCGAGCGCGGAGTTGTGCGTGATGATAATGACCGTAATGCCCTGCTTGCGGCAGGTATCCTGCAGCAGCTGCAAGATCTGCTTGCCGGTTTTATAGTCGAGCGCGCCCGTGGGCTCGTCGCACAGAAGCAGCTTGGGGTTCTTGGCCAGTGCGCGGGCAATGGACACGCGCTGCTGCTCGCCGCCCGAAAGCTGCGCCGGAAAGTTGCCCAGGCGCTCGCCCAGGCCAACCTGGCGAAGCGTCTGTTCGGCATCGAGCGAATCGGGGCAGATTTGCGCCGCAAGCTCGACGTTTTCGAGGGCCGTCAGGTTGGGAACCAGATTGTAGAACTGAAAGACAAAACCCACGTCGGCGCGGCGGTATTCCACGAGCTGTGCCTCGTTGGCGGAGCTCACGTCGCGCCCGTCCACCGTCACGGTGCCGGAGGTTACCGTATCCATGCCACCCAGAATGTTGAGCGCCGTGGTTTTACCGGCGCCCGAAGCGCCCAGGATAATGGCAAGCTCGCCACGCTCAACGGTAAAGCTCGCGCCGTCGAGCGCGTGAATGCGGGCATCGCCCTCGCCGTATGCTTTGATGACGTCTTTAAATTCGATATAGGCCATCGATCGGTTCCCATCTGGTCGGATAACTCTTTAGTATTACCCATTTCGCACCGACCAAAAAGGGACAGGTTCATTTTGGCAGGTTTTATATGGGGAAACGGCAGCTATAGATGAGGCGCCGGGGAGGCAGAGAAATCATCGATTGGGTCAGGCCGACCGCCAAACACAACGCACGCATCTCAATCTGTCAGCCAAATCATTCGAACAGCTGTTCGTTTCTATGATATGATTCCGTTATCTAAGCAGGCCAATACGCAGAAAGGCGGCCAACATGGCGTTCGACTTTAAGAAGGAATGCAAGGAGCTCTACAAACCTGCAAGCAAGCCGAGTATCGTAACTGTCCCGCCTATGAGCTACGTTGCCGTTCGCGGCAAGGGCGACCCAAATACCGAAGGTGGCGAGTATCAAAACGCCCTGCCGCTGCTTTACGGAATCGCCTATACCGTCAAGATGTCGAAGAAAGGCTCAAGGAGTATCGAGGGCTATTTCGACTTTGTGGTACCGCCGCTCGAGGGTTTCTGGTGGCAAGACTCCCCGAGCGGCGACATCGATTATGTACGCAAGGACGATTTCAACTTTATCTCGTGTATCCGCCTGCCCGATTTCGTCACCCGAGATGACTTTGACTGGGCAGTCGCGGAAGCCACGGCCAAAAAGAAACTGGACTTTTCCGCCGTCGAGCTGCTTAAAGTTGACGAGGGTCTCTGCGTTCAATGCATGCACACCGGGCCCTACGACAACGAACCGGCGACCGTAGACGCTATGCATGAATACGCGACCGAGCTGGGCTATGTCCCCGACCTCTCAGACACCCGTTTACATCACGAAATCTATCTCTCCGATCCACGCAAATGTGCACCGGAGAAACTTAAGACTGTGGTTCGTCATCCTATCAAGCGCGCTGAATAGCGTGGGGCGTCATTTCACGCGCTGGGTTTTAAGCCAGCCAACCAGCCGCCTCCTAGGCCGTCCGGTAATTATCTTGACGCGGCCCGTCGCATCTTATAAGTTTGTTTTGCTAAAGCTGGAAAGCCTCTCTACGATGCGCAACTCCAGCTCTTTTAATATGAGAAAGCCATTGTCAATAGGCGTGTTTGTTCGAGCCCGGTTTTAAACC
>CABQLK010000004.1 GCA_902465015.1 uncultured Collinsella sp. | reverse complement strand
AAGATCGAGCATGACGAGGTGCTCGTTGACATCGGATTCAAGTCCGAGGGCGTTATCCCGGTCCGCGAGCTGTCCATCCGCAAGGACGCTAACCCTGCAGACATCGTTGCACTCGGTGATCCCATCGAGGCTCTGGTTCTCCAGAAGGAGGACAAGGACGGTCGTCTGGTCCTGTCCAAGAAGCGTGCCGAGTACGAGCGTGCTTGGAACCGCATCGAGGAGAAGTTCAACTCCGGCGAGAACGTCGAGGGCGAGGTTATCGAGGTTGTCAAGGGCGGCCTGATTCTCGACATCGGCCTGCGTGGCTTCCTGCCCGCTTCCCTCGTCGACCTCCGTCGTGTCAAGGACCTCACCTCCTACATGGGCACTCGCATCGAGGCCCGCGTCATCGAGATGGACCGCAACCGCAACAACGTCGTCCTCTCCCGTCGCGTCGTGCTCGAGGAGTCCCGTAAGGCCGAGCGCTCCGAGATCCTGTCCAAGCTCAAGTCTGGCATGCGTCTCCAGGGCACCGTTTCCTCCATCGTCGACTTCGGCGCCTTCGTCGACCTCGGCGGTATCGACGGCCTCATACACATCTCCGAGCTCTCCTGGAACCACGTCAACCATCCTTCCGAGGTTGTCAAGGTCGGCCAGGAGGTCGAGGTCGAGGTTCTCGACGTCGATCTCAACCGCGAGCGCATCTCCCTGGGTCTCAAGCAGACCACCGAGGATCCGTGGCGCGCACTGGTCAAGAAGTACCCCGTCGGCGCTATCGTCGAGGGCACTGTGACCAAGCTTGTCCCGTTCGGCGCTTTCGTCGACCTGGGCGAGGGCATCGAGGGCCTGGTGCACATCTCCGAGATGGCCAACAAGCACGTCGACCAGCCTTCTCAGGTCACCCACGTGGGCGACAAGGTTCAGGTCAAGGTCATGGAGATCGACCTCGACCGTCGTCGTATCTCCCTGTCCATGAAGTCCGCTGCTGAGACTCTGGGCGTCGAGATCGAGGTTACCCCGCTTCCTTCCGAGAAGAAGGACGAGGAGACCGACGCCGAGTAAATCGGTTTGACGATCACTTGTTTTAAGGGACCCGTCCGCAATGGACGGGTCCCTTTTTGCATTTGGTGCCGAGATGCACGATGCTGCCCATGCTGTCTGCAGGCTATTTGGTTGTCGGTGTATGAAAAATGCCGACATCCCGCCTCGGGGAAGAGGCGGGAACGCACCGAGTAGACGGAGGGGTGCGGAGCGCGGTCGCGTCTCGACTGACGACGTTGCCCATCGACAACTCTATTGTACTGCATGGCGTGGTTCTTGGTTTATCGTGTCGAACGCTTGTGTTGTGCCATTGCCTGCGGCAACGGTGTGCTACACTCTTGCACTGCTGAGTGGGCCAGACGGTCGCGCGATGTGCTGCTTGCAGCACGCGTGAGGAAAGTCCGGGCTCCAGAGGGCGGGATGCCGGCTAACGGCCGGGCGGAGTGATCCGACGGAAAGCGCCGCAGAAAAGAAGACTCCCACCTGCGCCGCAAGGCGTAAAGGGAAAAGCTGAAACGGTGGTGTAAGAGACCACCAGCGTCGTGGCAACACGGCGGCTTGGCAAGCCCCATCCGGAGCAAGCGCGAATAGGAACGCTATGGGCCGGCCCGGTCCGCGTTCGGGTAGCGTGCGTGGAGCTGCACGGTAACGTGCAGACAAGATAAATGACCGTTCACGACAGAACCCGGCTTACAAGCCCACTCGGCAACTATGTTGACGCTGCGAACCCGTCAGCGCGGCAATCTGCCTTTCAAGCCTTCGGGCATGACCATAAGGTCAATGCCCTCGTCTTTCAAGGCACCTTGCTCGCGCTGACGGGTTCTCGCTGTTGGTGACGATATCATTGGCGTTTCCGTTCTTGTTGGCGAGGTCAACGGTGCTATCTTTGCCGTATTATTGAGGCTGTTTGTTGCTTTGCTTGTGTTTGAGGGGCTTTGTTGGACAGCTATTTTACTCTGCAATCGAATATTGAGGTTTCGGGCGAGTTTGTGGACCGCAAGAGCCGGTTTATTGCCCAGCTGGTCCATATTGAGTCCGAGGATGAGGCGAATGCCTTTATCGAGACAGTTCGTAAACGTCATTACGACGCTCGACACAATGTTCCCGCGTGGATTTTGGTCGATGGACGCGAGCGTCAAAGCGATGATGGTGAGCCGAGTCGAACGAGCGGCATGCCGACGCTCGAGGTGCTGCGCGGTGCGGGGCTCAAAAATGTTTGCTGCGTAGTGACGCGGTATTTTGGTGGCACGCTGTTAGGGCCTGGTGGCTTGGTTCGCGCCTATACCGCGGCGACGCAGGCGGCGGTGGCCGCGGCTCAGGAGGCCGGGCGGATCGTCGAGATGACGAGTGTCGTGCCGGTTGACGTACATGTGGCCTATCCGCAGTATGAGCAGGTGCTTCGTTTGGCGCAAGATTCGGGTGCCAAGGTTTCGGATACCGATTACGCGGATGCCGTGACACTTCATTTGGTGTTTAAGGCGGGGGAGCAGGAGCCATTTTGCGCTAAGATGCGCGAGCTTATGGCGGGGCGCGAGGAGATTGAGGTCGGTGCTCCCGAATTTGCCGAGTTCTAACGGCGACGGCCGGCGTGCTTTTGGATGGATCCCAAGCGCGCCGGCCGTCGTTTCTCTGTCGCTGCCGTTTACTCGGCGAGCTGCTTTAGCACATCGCAGGCGATCTCGACAGTATCGTCGATGCAACCGGGGCAGCTGCGGAGCGGACCCTTATCCGATCCGATGCCCTTGAGCGTGCCGCAGACGGTCGTCGTATTCTTCTCGCCAAAACGCTTGGCGATTTCGCGCGACAGCTTGTAGGTCTGGCCCTTGGTCTTGGGGTTTTCCATGCCGTCGCTCATTACAAAGCCCATGATGGCCACGGCGCCCGAGATAGCGCCGCAGGTCTCGGTCATGCCGCCCATGCCGGCGCCAAAGCCCTCGGTGAGGGTAAAGGCGACCTGGGGGTCGAGCCCGACAGCGGGCGCGAGCGTGCAGGCGACGGCCTGGGCGCAGTTAAAGCCACGGGCGTGGTATTCGGCAGCCTGGGTCTGACAGGCGGTGATGTCGAGCTGGGCCGTATCGATTTGCTTCATCGTTGTCTCCTTGGTTACGGTGTACCCGACTATGGTACCCGTGACGGGGCATGTAATCATCGAGAGCTTCATGTATGCCTCGTTTTTATCTATCGAGCAAATGCCCAAGGCTTGAGATAAACACCCTTGATTCATTTGTCTCTCAACCCACCTTGGTGATGGGTTGAGAGGGGTGTGCGGTAGCGGTATCGTGAACCGAATAAAACGTAACCCAGGCAAGGGAGCTAGATATGAGCGAGCAGACTATCGGCACTACATGTGTTCAGGGCGGCTATCACCCGGGAGATGCGGAGCCGCGCCAGGTGCCCATCTACCAGTCCACCACGTGGAAGTACGACACGTCCGAGCACATGGGAAAGCTGTTTGACCTGGAGGAGTCTGGCTACTTCTACAGCCGTCTGCAGAACCCCACGTGCGATTTGGTTGCCGCCAAGATCTGCGAGATGGAGGGCGGCGCCGCAGCGATGCTCACGAGTTCGGGCATGGCTGCGAACTTCCTCGCGATCTTTAACGTTGCCGGTGCCGGCGATCACGTGGTCGCAAGCTCTGCCATTTACGGCGGTACGTATAACCTGCTCGCCCACACCATGGGCCGCATGGGCGTGACCTGCACGTTCGTCGCCCCCGACTGCACCGATGAGGAGCTGGAGGCTGCCTTTCAGCCCAACACAAAGCTCGTCTTTGGCGAGACGATCGCAAACCCCGCCCTTGCCGTGCTCGATATTGAGCGCTTTGCCAAGGCCGCGCATGACCACGGCGTGCCGCTGATGGTCGACAACACCTTCCCGACGCCCGTGATGTGCCGTCCCTTTGAGTGGGGCGCCGACATCGTTACGCACTCCACCACCAAGTACATGGATGGACATGCTGCCTACCTGGGCGGCGTAATCGTCGACCACGGCCAGTTTGACTGGATGGCCCATGCGGACAAGTTCCCGGGTCTCACCACGCCCGACGAGAGCTACCACGGCGTGACGTATGCCGAGAAGTTCGGTCGCGAGGGCGCCTTCATTACCAAGGCCACCGCGCAGCTCATGCGCGACCTCGGCCCCATGCAGAACCCGCAGGCGGCCTTCTTCCTGAACAGCTCGCTCGAGAGCCTGCATGTACGCATGCCGCGTCATTGTGAGAACGGCCTGGCCGTTGCCAAGTTCCTGCAGAGCCATCCCAAGGTGCGTTTCGTGAGCTATCCGGGCCTGGAGGGCGACAAGTACTATGACCTCGCTCAGAAGTACATGCCAAACGGTACCTGCGGCGTTGTGAGCTTTGGCTTTAATGGTGGTCGCGCGGCGGCCGAGACCTTTATGAAGAGCCTCAAGCTCGCCCAGATCGCCACGCATGTGGCCGACGCCCGCACCTGCTGCCTGCATCCCGCTAACGCTACGCACCGCCAGATGAACGATGAGGAGCTCATCGCCTGCGGTATCTCCGCCGACATGGTGCGCCTGTCGTGCGGCCTCGAGGACACGGCCGATCTGATTGCCGACCTTGAGCAGGCGCTCGAGCAGTGCTAGGCTAGCGTTCGCACAAGGCGCCGATGCTGGCAGAAAGCTTCGGCGGCCTTTCGTTCCGATTCCGTAGGCGGGACCCCAATTGCGACTGTTTACAGGCGATTGGGGCCCCGTTTTTGCGTTGGGCCACTCGAAAGGATGGATATGGAGAAAACTGCAGAGCAGCTGCGCCGCGAGCACATTGCCCTAGAGGGCGACACCCATGGAAAGAACAAGTGGGCGATTCTGTTTACCGTGCTCATCATGACGTTTATGGTGTGTCTGGATTCGACCGTCGTGACCGTGGCGCTGCCCGTGATGCAAAAGGAGCTGGGCGTGGGCCTCGATCGCATTCAACTGGTGAGCTCGGTGTACCTGCTTGCGACATGCGTGGCTATGTTGCCGTTTGGCCGTCTGGGCGACGTGCGCGGCAAGGTGAATGTGTTCCAGCTGGGCGTCATCGTCTTTTCGGTCGGTTCACTGCTGTGCGGCCTTTCGGCCTCGCTCGAGGTTCTTATCCTGGCACGCATTGTTCAGGGCGTCGGTTGCGCGGCGGCCATGGCTAACAACATGGGTATCATCACCGAGTCGTTTCCGGTGCGCGAACGAGGCCGTGCCATGGGTATTCTCGCGACCTTCGTGGCCCTCGGCATGATGTGTGGCCCCGTGCTCGGCGGCATGCTGGTGGCAAGCTTTCCCTGGGAGAGCATCTTCCTCATCAACCTGCCCATTGGCGTGATCTCGTTTATCGTGGGACTCTACACACTGCCGCATGTTAGGCCAGAGGTCGGCGAACGCCCCATGCCCCTTGCCGAGGCCGCTCGTCGCTGCTTTGCAAATTCGGCCTTCACTATCAACCTTGCCTGCATGCTCATCGTGTTCGTTGGTATTGGTGCATCCGAGTTTATCCTGCCGTTCTATTTTCAGGACGCGCATGGGTTTGGTTCCGACATTTCCGGATTGCTCTTTTTGGCGCTGCCGATGGTGAATGCCTTTATCGGCCCGCTTTCGGGAACGGTTTCGGACCGTGTTGGCTGCGAGGGTCCTACGGCGGTTGGCCTGGGCGTGTACGTGTGCGGTCTCTTTGCGGTAAGCACGCTCGACGAGCGCTCTTCTATCCCTGTGATCGTGTGCTGCGTCGCGTTTATGTCGTGCGGTACGTCGATTTTCCAGAGCCCCAATAACTCGCTGTATATGGGCTCGGCTCCGCGCGAAGCACTCGGCTTTGCGGGCAGCTTGGGCAGTTTGGCACGCTACGCCGGCATGGCACTCGGTATTACGGTAGCGTCGAATATCCTGTATGGGCAGATGAGCGTGGCGATGGGCGAGGCCGTAACTAGTTTTGTTGCAGGCCGTCCGGATGTGTTCCTGTTTGGTTTCCGTTCGGTGTTCTATGTGTTGATGGCTGTGGCCGCTGTGGGCTTTGCGCTCGCCATGGTGCGTTTGGTGAGGATGCGCGCCCGCCATTAGTGCGTTGGGAGGCTGTCTGCCACGATTCGCGCCGTCCCAAAAAGACTGGTTTGTGGTGCGATGCGGCTTGTGGGACGGGCGGGGGTCGGTCCGTGGTAGACTATCGAACAACGTTTATTAATCGCGCGGTATCGTTGCCGCGAGAAGGGGTTGCGCCATGCAGGAGCTTGAGGATCGTATTCGCCATGACGGCATCGTAAAGGCCGGTAACGTCCTTAAGGTTGATGCCTTCCTCAACCACCAATGCGACGTTGAGCTGTTCGACCACATGGGCGCCGAGTGGGCCCGTCTGTTCGAGGGTGTCGAGATCAACAAGATCCTGACGATCGAGGCTTCGGGCATTGGCATGGCTTGCATCGCGGCTCAGCATTTTGGCGGCGTGCCGGTGGTCTTTGCCAAGAAGGCGCAGTCCATCAACCTCGACGGCGAGCAGTATGCCACGACCATCTACTCCTTTACCAAGCAGAAGGAGTACCCGGTCATTGTGGGTAAGCGCTTCCTGTCCGAGGGCGACAAGGTCCTGATTATCGACGACTTCCTGGCCAACGGCTGCGCGCTTGAGGGCCTTATTAAGATCTGCGAGGCTGCGGGCGCCGAAGTTGCCGGCATTGGCATCGCCGTTGAGAAGGGCTTCCAGGGCGGCGGCGATAAGCTCCGTAAGCGCGGCTTCCGCGTTGAGAGCCTGGCACGTATCGCCGATATGGACTGCGAGAACGGCGAGATCACCTTCGCCTAAGCGCGCAACACAAGCGATTGGTATGCGATGTGACAAAGGGACTGTCCCTTTGTCACATTTTTTGTATGAGGGGAGGTGTTGATATGGATGAGAATAAGATGGGATGGCGCGAGTATGCGCGCTATGCCGAGATGTCGGCCGAGGAGTTGGCGCGCGATTGCGAGGTGCAGGTGTTTCGCGCGACGGGTCCGGGCGGACAGGGCGTGAACACGACGGACTCGGCGGTACGCATGAAACATGGGCCCACGGGGATTGTCGTGACGGCGCGTGAGAGCCGCAGTCAGTTCCAAAACCGTAGTAGCTGCCTGCGTAAGCTGCGCGCTGAGTTTGGTCGTCGCGGGCGTCCACCGCGCCGACGCGTAAAGACCAAGGTGCCTCAGCGCTCTCGCCAGCGCAGGCTCAATGACAAGCACTTCAACGCCATTAAAAAGGCCAACTGTCGCAAGCCGGGCAGCGACGAATAGCCTCCTTATAAGTTGCGGTGAAATAGGGACTGTTTTGCGGCTTTAACTGCATAAACAGTCCCTATTTCACCGCAACTTATGGGGGGTTAGCGGGTTGGGTGCCAGACTTCGAGAACGGCGGGAAGGACGTCGACCTCGATGCGCGAGGCGACAACGGGCTCGCCGTCGGCTTGGATGGGGTAGTCGGGCTCCTCAAAAGTGAGCTCGGCATGGCGGCAGCGGCGCATGCGAACCGGCGGCAGCTTGGTATGATGGCCGTCCTTGGCCGAAAGGAACATAGGCAGGGCTACCGCGCGAGGGACGGGGCCGCAGGCGTAGCAGACGTCGAGCATGCCGTCGCAGGGGTCGGCATCGGGGCAGATGCGATAGCCCGAGCCATACGTGGGGCCCAGCTGAATCGCCATGATGATCGCCCTTACGCGCTCGGCGGGCGCGCCGTCAAAGCTGACCGTCATGGGGTAGTTGCGATAGCGTAGGCCAAACTGCTCAAGTCCCGAGAGGGTGTAGAGCGGAGCGCCCGTCAAGCCGGTCTTTTTGCGCAGTTCGCTGGTGCCAAGGCCGATGGCGGCATCAATACCGACGGAGAGCGTCTGGTCGTAATACTCGACGATCGCCTCGCCGCTGCCGCATGCGGGGTTCCATGAGCGAATCCGCCCGATGTCCTGACGCCGCAGCTCACAGGTGAGCAGCGCGCCAAAATCCTTGCCGGAGAAATCTTCTATGCCGAGCGTCTGGGCAAAATCGTTGCCGGAGCCCACGGGCAGGACGGCAAGAGCGGGGCGGGCGTCCTCCTTTTGCGTCATAAGCCCGTTGACGACCTCGTGGATCACGCCGTCGCCGCCGAGTGCGATAACGGTGCGATAGCCCTGAGCCTGTGCGGCAAGCTCCTTGGCGTGTCCCATGTGCTCGGTTAGCACCAGGTCAAACTGGGATGCGCGCGCGGTCATATCCAAAAAGCGTTGCAGGCGCTCGGCAACTTCGCGTGCCGCACCCGACTGGGCGGCTGGGTTGGCGATGATGAGCGTGCGACCAAAATCAGTTGCGTGCATGGGGCGACTCCCGGCGTATGACGTGACGGTGCGGTCGCGCTCAGGTCGAATTGCCCCCGATTGTGGCTGCACGGCGAATACTTACGTCTACTCTATCAGGTCGTTGTGGCGCTCGATAGCATCCGCTACCGTACCGCCCTCATCCACAATAAGCGAACGGCGCTTGGGCGAGATGATGCGCTGGGCGGGGTACACGCCGCGGTGTCCGGCGGTTAGGTAGCTGATAAAGGCCACGATGACAAAGAACCCGGCAGCCGTGCCGTGGAACAGGTCGATGGCCATCATACAGGTGGTGATAGGCACGTTAAGGCCGGCGCAGAACACGCCGAGCATGCCCAGCGCTGCCAGAAAGCTGGGATCGATTCCGACGAGGCAACCTATCCAGCCGCCGAGCGCCGCACCGATACCAAACAGGGGCGTGACCTCGCCGCCTTGGAAGCCGGCACCCAGGGTGAGCGCTGTGACGACCAACTTGATGGCTGCGTCCGCCAGGGTGGTGTTGCCGGCAAATCCGGCGCCGGAAAGCCATGTGGAAAGGCCGGCGTAGTCCCAGGCGTCGAGGAGGGCATACGCGGCCAAAACCACGAGTGCGCCTATAAGTGCGCGAACGAGGTAATTGGTGATAAAGCGACCGTACAGGCTCTTGACGGTTCGAACCGACCACGCAAAGAGGCGTGCTGTCAGACCGAAGATGATGGCGCTGATAACAACGATGACGACCGTTTTGGGCGTCATGGTGGGAACGCTGGCGATGACATTCGCTTCGTACTCGGTACCCAGGGCGATTGATGTAAAGTAGCCGGTAAACGAGGCGACCAGGCAGTAAATGCCCGCGGTGTAGTCAATCTTGCCGATAAAGCACATCTCCATGCCAAAGAAAGCTCCGGCAAGGGGCGAGCCGAATACGGCGCCAAAGGCCGACGAGATGCCGGCGAGCATGAGGTCGTGGTGGTCATGCTTTTTGAGGTGGGCGAGGCTCGAGATGTTGCTGGCGATGGTGCCGCCAATCTGCACCGCAGCTCCCTCGCGACCGGCTGATCCGCCCGTTAGGTGCGTGAGCGTGGTGCAGACGAAGGTGAGGACGGCCATGCGCATATGGATGAGGCGTGTGCCCAGAGCGGAGTCGATGACCAGGTTGTTGCCACGCTTGGCGGCGAGACCGTGGTTCTTGTAGACCCATGCGGTGGCCATGCCCACAACGGGAAGCAAGGCGTAGACCCACACATGGTGCTCGCGATAGTCGGTCGCGATATTCAACGAGGCCAAAAACGCCCAAGCGGCAACGCCCATGGCGAGCGAGACGATGACGACGAGTGCGAGCAACTTGGCGCTCGCGAGTAGGTTGCGGGCGTTGCGGCGCGTGTCGGCAGCCAAGAGATGCTCAGAGCGGGTGAGCTGATGCCTGCCTGCCGCGATGACGTCGTTCAGGGAGAAATAACCGCCTTCGTCGAGCGGCTGGGAATGATCCTGCGCTTCGTTTGCGCTTTCGGGTTTGTCGGTAAAAGCCATACGTTCCTCTTTTAGGTTGCAACGCAAGCATTATAAAACGCGGTAAACGCGACGAGCCGGTGGGTTGGTTTCCATTCTGTTTCGCGGCCTGCAACCGACAGGTGTATTTGCGGGTGCAGGCCGAGTCGCGGTCGTGCGTCGGGGGATTATACTGAGACAAGCATAAAGAATCGGCGCCCCTGTTGTGCGCCGTGGCATTAAGAGGTGCATATGGCAGAGAAACTCATTCCGCTGGAGGACGCGCAGTCGATTGTTCTGTCGCACGTTGCTCCGACCGATCTCGTCGAGATTCCCGTGTGGCAGGCCGCCGGTCTTCCCTTGGCCGAGGACGCGGTGGCCGATATCGACATCTCGCCGTTTGCCAACAGCGCCATGGACGGGTATGCCGTGCGCGCAGCCGATCTTGCTGCGGCCGCCGGTGACACTCCGGTGACGCTCTCCGTCGTAGGACACGAGGCCGCGGGCCATGTCTTTGAGGGCACAATCGGCGCGGGCGAGACCGTCCGCATCATGACGGGCGCGCCGGTGCCCGAAGGTGCCGATGCCGTGGTGAAGTACGAGATCGTCGACGTACTCGATGGCGATGGCAACGAGGGCTCGCACGTTCGCTTCTCGGCGCCTGCCAAGGTAGGGGAGAACGTTCGCTCTGCCGCCGAGGAGGCCCATGCCGGCGATGTTGTGATGCATGCCGGCGAGGTCGTGGCTCCGGCGGGCGCCGGCTTGCTGGCAAGCGCCGGATACGCGAGCGTGAAGGTGCACGCTGCCCCACGTGTGGGCATCATCTCGCTGGGCACGGAACTGGTCGCACCGAGTAAGGTACCGGCGCGCGGTCAGATTCGCGATTCCAACTCCTCGGCGCTGATGGCCGAGGCGCTCGATGCCGGCGCCGAGCCCGTGTTCTACGGTATTGCGCCCGACGATGAGCAGGCGATTGGCGAGCTGGTGCATCGCGCCACGCGAGAGTGCGATTTTGTCATTACGAGCGGCGGCGCCTCGGCGGGCGATTACGACTACGTGACGGCGCTCGTCCGGCGCGAGGGCGTGGTGCTGTTCGATCGCATCTCGATGCGTCCGGGCAAGGCCATCACGTTTGGCTTGCTCGGGGGCAAGCCCTACCTAGGGCTTTCAGGCAATCCGGCCGCGGCGTATGTGGGCTTTGAGATGCTCGCCCGTCCGGCGATTCGCAAGATGCGCGGCTTTGCCGAGGGCGTGCGTCCCGTGCAGCAGGCGACGCTCACGCACGGCGTGAAAAAGCGCCAGGACCGACGCTTCTTCGATCGCGCCACGGTTTTGCGCGACCCCGAGACCAGTGAGCTGTTGGTGACCGAGGCCAAGACGCAGAATTCGGCGCTGCTCGGCACGATGCAGCGGTCCAACTGCCTGCTGCGTATTGACGAAGGACCGTGCGAGCTCAAGGCGGGCGACGTCGTGGATGTCGTGCGTGTCGACCTGCCCGAGGGCACGGTGTTGTAGGAGGAAGACTATGGAGTTGAAGATTTCGATCGTGACGTGCTCGGATACACGCGATCTTGCTCAGGACGAGGCTGGAGCCGCACTCGAGGAACTTATCGAGGCGCAGGGCTGGACGGTCGTCTCACATGTGGTCGTGCGCGACGACGCCAGCGAGATCGGTGATGCCATTGTGGAAGCTGCCGATGAGTGCCACGCCAATGTCGTGCTCACCTGTGGCGGCACGGGACTTTCGATGCGCGACGTGACGCCCGAGGCGACGCGTGCCGTCTGCGACCGCGATGTGCCGGGTATTGCAGAGGCAATCCGTGCGTACTCCATGACCAAGACGCGCCGCGCTATGCTCTCGCGCGCCGTGTGCATGCAGCGTGGGCATACGCTTGTCATCAACTTTCCGGGATCCACGAAAGCGGCCCGCGAAAGCTGGGAGGCCGTGAGCGATCAGCTGGAGCATGCGGCCCAAATGACGGCGGGCGGCGGACATACCAAATAAGCGGTTTACCTGCGGCGGGGCGACCTGAACGGCTGCTCCGCCTTTGTTTTCCGCCGAAGCGACGCCGAGGTGCACGGCAACTCGAAACTATATTCTCTAGAGAGAATAATTTCTCATTATCATTATTCGCGCGGAAGTATAATCTAGTAACAGAATAAAGCCTGCGGCGGGGTGCCCGGGCATAGCGTTCGAAAGGGTTGAATATGTTCGATATGGTTTCACGCCGCGGTTTTGTCTCGCTTTCTGCTGCCGCTGCCGCCGGCCTTGGCCTTGCCGGCTGCTCGGGCAACAAGACGTCCGAGCCGGTCGGATCCGATGCCGGTTCTGCTAAGGCATCTTCCAAGAAGGTCGTCGAGCTGCAGGTCTTTGCTGCCAACTCGCTCGAGAAGGCTCTGCCCGAGGTTCAGGAGCTCTACACCGACCAGACCGGTACCACGTTTGCCGACACGCAGTTTAAGGCGTCTGGCGACCTTGTCGAGCAAATGCGCGCCGGTGCCGCCGTCGACGTGCTTATCACGGCCTCCAAGGGCACCATGGATGACGCCGAGGCCGCCGAGCTCGTCGACGCCGACACGCGTGAGGACATGTTCGTCAACGACCTCGTGATCATTCGCGCCGAGGGCTCCGATACTAAGGTCGAGGCCATCGCCGACGTCGCGAATCTGGACGGTAAGATTGCCATCGGCGACGCCAAGACCGTCCCCGCCGGCAAGTACGCCAACCAGGCGCTGGCTTCCGTGGGCCTCTATACCGGTACCGAGGGCGACGACGGCGAGTACGCGCCCGAGCTCGCCGACAAGGTAGCCCTGGCCGACAAGGTCGGCACCGCTGCGTCTTACGTCTCTACAGGCGACTGCGTGGCGGGTTTTGTCTACAGCTCCGACATCTTCCGCTACGACGGCATCGAGGAGGCCTTTGTGTGCCCCGAGGACTCGCACAAGCCCATCGTGTATCCCGGTGCCGTCGCCGAGAGCTCCGAGCACGCCGACGAGGCCAAGGCGTTCATCGACTTCTGCCTGACCAACAAGAAGGCCCAGAAGATTTGGGCCAAGTACGGCTTTGAGCTTTCCGCGTAGTGCGGCTTGGCGCGATAATTCCATCGTTTTGTGTTTCACTCCGTCCTTGTATTCACTTGGAGCTTTTCGTGCTTAATAGATTCCGCCTGCTTGTCGCCTGTGCTTTGACCTTCGCGCTTTGCTGGGTGCCGGGATTTGCGTTTGCTGGGGACGCTGAGAACGGGGCCCAGGTTGCTGCGACCGCTCATGGGCTTTCCTATGGGATCGAGGGTTTTGAGCGGTTGGCCAAGGGGACCGCTCGTGCCATGGAGGGCCAGCCTGAGGGCTACCGGTTTCCCGCTGACGAGGACGTGGACCTTGTAGTGGCGCCTGCTGCCGATCGCGTTGTGGCGTGGATATCGCCCAAGGCGGTCGAGAAGTATGGATTGGACCTGCAGGATAACGAGTGCGTATCGGGTCTCAAAGCCCTCGTCAGTGAGCTCGACAGCGCAAACTGCATGGGAGGTGCGCAGCTAGGGGACGTGGATCTTCCTTGGTATGTCACGGCGGAAACAACGTTTGATGCTGGCGGGTATACCTATAGCTTTGACGAGCGCGGTGCGGATGGGGACCGCTATGTGGTGATTGCATCAGCCTCGGGTGATGCCAAGGGCGGCGCGCGTTGGCTTGATAGCGCTCAAATGGTAGAGGCGTCGTCTGTCGTGTTGCGGGATGAGCAGGGGCCCTTGACCTCTCTGGCCACTTTTTTGGGTGGTATCGACTATCGCCCGTTTTGGGTGTCCATAAAAACGAGTGGCCTTGCCCTGGTGATCTCCTTTGCGCTGGGCCTGTTCGCCGCGTGGAAGACCATGGGTGCCTCGAGCCGCATCAAGGGCTTGCTCGACTCGGTCTTTACCATCCCCATGGTGCTGCCGCCTACGGTGTGCGGCTTTTTGCTGCTTATGCTGTTTGGCCGCTCGACCGGGGTGGGCCAGTGGCTGATCGCGCACGGCGTCTCGATCGTCTTTACGTGGCCCGCAGCGGTGATATCTGCCGTGGTGGTGTCGTTTCCCCTGGTCTACCGTACGGCGCTCGGCGCCTTTGAGAGCCTCGACACGCAGATGCTCGACGCCGCGCGAACCTTGGGATGGTCCGAACGTCGCATCTTTACCAAGCTTATGATGCCGCTTGGCTGGCCCTCGATTGCCGCCGGTACGGTGCTCGCCTTTGCCCGCGCGATGGGCGAGTTTGGCTGCACCCTGTTCTTTGCGGGCAACTACGCCGGCATTACGCAGACCATTCCCATCGCCATCTACTTTGAGTGGATGGGCGGCAATACGTCGGTTGCCCTCTTTTGGGTCGCTGTCGTGATCGTGTTTAGTTTCCTAGTCATTCTGTTCATCAATATGTACACCGCTCATTCGCAAAAGTATCGCGAGCGGGGCCTTTCCCGTGCGGAGCGCAAACAGGCCAAAGATCTCACTGGACAGGGCGATTCGCTCGACCCGGCGGGCGGCGATGCCTTGCGCATCGATCGCGAGGCGCTGGCCGAGCTCATGCGCGATGATGCGGCGCCGCAGGGAGGTCGATAGGCCATGTCGCTCGTTCTGGATATAAAAAAGCGCTATCCCGGCTTTACCCTCGACATGCAGCTCGAAGGCGGCGAGGAGCGTGTGGCGCTGCTCGGTGCCTCGGGTTGCGGCAAGAGCTGCACACTGCGCTGCATTGCCGGTGTGGAGACGCCCGACGAGGGCAAGATCGTTGTCAACGGCGTGACCTTTTTTGACTCGGCGGCGGGCATCGACCTGTCGCCCCAGGAGCGAAAATGCGCCCTGTTGTTCCAAAACTATCAGTTGTTTCCCAACATGACGGTGGCCGATAACGTATGCGCCGGTGTAAAGGACGCGGGTGACGCCGCCGCGCGTAAAAAACTCGCCGAGCGTTATCTGAGCATTTTCGGTCTAGCCGATTTTGCCGACCGCTATCCCGCGCGACTCTCGGGCGGTCAGCAGCAACGTGTGGCGCTTGCGCGCATGGTGGCGGCGCATCCGGGCATCTTTATGTTCGACGAGCCCATGAGCGCGCTCGATTCCTATCTTAAGAGCGCGCTCGAGCAGAACATGCTCGACCTGTTCGATGTGTGCAACCGCACCGTCCTCTACGTGAGCCACGATATTGACGAGGCATGCCGCCTGTGCAAGCGCATTTGCGTGATGCATAACGGACATGTTGAGGAGATCGGCTCCGTCGAGGACGTGGTCCTCCGTCCGCAGACGCTGGCGGCGTTGCGCCTGACGGGCTGCAAGAACACAAGCCGGGCGCGCAAGGTCGGCGACGAAGAAGTGGAGGCCCTCGACTGGGGCATGACCTTTAACGTGGGTCGCGCGGTCCCCGATAATGTGGCGTACCTGGGCATTCGGGCAAGCTACTTCCATGTTGACAATCGCGCGGAGCGGGGCCGCAACAGCTATGATTTGCACGTGGCCCGAGTGAGCGATTCACGCTTTGAGCGGCTGGTGTTGCTGGACGTGCCGCGCGCCGATGCGCCCACACGTCTGCAGTGGAAGGTCAACAAGGTGGGCGTGCCTGTCGACGAGCTGCCGCAAGCAGGCGAGACGCTACGCATGCACTTCGATGCGAGTAAGATCCATTTGGTTTGTCGATAGCGCCGGGTAATGCCGTCGGGGATATAAGCCTCGGCGGCTTTGTCTTGCCGTTCGCCGAATGATGGATGACAAACTCTTATCAACACAGATAATTATTTATTAAACGACGGCACACGACGCTGTCGTACGCATGTCGGCGGTGTTCGTCTGGACGACAACCGTTGATATAGTTACCTTCGACGAGAAAAGGAGGGTGCGCCGGTGCTGCAGATGACATATTCGCGTCGCGTTGCCGCGCGCGCCCTGTATATGGCTCGGAGTCGCATATGAGCAGGTATGTTCACGGCTCCGGGAGAGACGACGCACAACTAAATAATCGACCGCAAAGCAGGTTCCCCAAAATTCCGGGTTTAGGCACGGCTGGGTTTTCGCCGCTCGTCGTGCATCGATACCGCTGTTATCCGTTTTTGGTTCGAGAGGGGAACCGTTATGGCTGAAGAATTCGATTTCCATCCGATGTGGGAGAGCCTCGGCATGAATCTTGCCGATCACGACATGCTGCTGGGCGCTGTGGGCCAGATGTACGGCGATATGTTCCTGACGCAGAACAATCGCCCCAAGTCCACGTCCTACCTGGATTTTGTCGCCACCAACATCCACAGCGGCCGTATTAAGGAGATGCTCGACAAGAAGGAGGCCGGCGAGGCCACCAAGATCGTCGGTTCGTTCTGTGTGTACGTGCCCGAGGAGATCGTGCTTGCCTGCGATGGCATCCCCGTGGGCCTGTGCTCGGGTGCCGACTGGGCGACCGACAAGGTCGAGGAACACCTGCCGCGCAACACCTGCCCGCTCATCAAGAGCTTTGCCGGCTTTAAGCTGGGCGAGGTTTGCCCCTACATTGAGTCGAGTGATCTGGTGGTGGGCGAGAACACCTGCGATGGTAAGAAGAAGGCCTACGAGTTCTTTGCCACGCAAAAGAACATGTACGTCATGGATATTCCCAACGTGCACGACGAGTCGACGCTCGTGACCTGGAAGGCCGAGGTTAAAAAGCTTGCCGCCAAGATTGAGGAAGAGTGCGGCGTCAAGATTACGCCCGAGCGCCTGAAGGCTGCCATCCACGCCGTCAACGAGAAGCGTCGCGCCCTGCAGCGCCTCGCTGCCACGCGCGCTGCCGACCCGGCGCCCATCAGCGGTCTCGATAGCCTACTGACCGTGCAGGCCGCCTTTATGGATGACACGCCGCGTCTGACCGGAGCCATCAACGAGATGGCGGCTGAGTGCGAGCAGCGTGTCGAGGCCGGCGAGGGCGTGGCGCCCAAGGGGACCAAGCGCATCCTGTACACCGGCACGCCCATGGCCGTGCCCAACTGGAAGCTGTTCAACCTCATCGAGAAGGCCGGCGGCGTCGTGGTGGGTGAGGAATCCTGCACGGGTTCGCGCTACTACAAGGACCTGGTCGACGAGTCCGGCGAGACAGTCGACGAGATGCTCGACGCCATCGCCGAGCGCTACTTTAAGATCAACTGCGCCGTCTTTACGCCCAACGATCAGCGTATGAAGGACATTGTCCAGATGGCCAAGGACCTGCATGCCGACGGCATCGTCGACGTGGCTCTGCAGTTCTGCACGCTCTACGAGATGGAGTCGTTTGCCGTGGAGAAGGCCGCCGAGCAGGCCGGCATTCCGTTTATGCACATCACGACCGACTACGCCGGCGAGGATGCCGGCCAACTGCAAACCAGGATTGAGGCTTTCTTGGAGACAATTTAGGGCTATCCGTCCCGGCGGCTTCCCTGGGCACCCGATCTTGCCGTTCAAACCGTCGCTTGCGTACCAAAATACGCGGCGCTCCTCTTTCACGGCAACCTGGGGCACCTGGGAAAGCCGTTTCCTTGTTGGTTAAAAGGTTTGTTAAGGAGCTATATGTCGGAAAATATTGAGCAGCCGTTGCCCAGCACGTTTGAGGAGTTCAACGAGCAACGCAAGGCGGCGTTTATTCGCGTCAAGGATTACAAGCAGGCGGGTAATCGCCTGGTCGGCTTCTTGTGCAGCTATACGCCGCTCGAGATTATCGATGCCGCGGGGGCCGCAAGTGTCGCTCTGTGTGGTACGTCCGACGAGGTGATTCCTGAGGCCGAGAAGGTGCTGCCGGCAAACCTCTGCCCGCTCATCAAGTCGACCTACGGCTTTGCCTACTCGCAAAAGTGCCCGTTTACGTACTTTAGCGACATGATCATCGGCGAGACCACCTGCGACGGCAAGAAGAAGATGTACGAGTTACTTAACGAGCTCAAGCGCACGCACATTCTGCACCTGCCACAGGGTCGCGATCGCGCCTACGAGCGCGAGGGCTGGTACGAGGAGTGCCGCCTGCTCAAAGAGGAGCTCGAGAACTTCTACGGTATTACGATCACCGATGACGACCTGCGCGCTGCCGTCCATCGTCGCAATCGCCTGCGTGCTGTCCAGCTCGAGATGTTTGCGCTGCAGGCCAACCAGCCGGCGGCCATGAGCGGCGTCGACCTGATGAGCACCATGTTTGCCGGTACGTTTAGCTTTGATATCGAGGCCTATACGCAGCGGCTTGAGCAAAAGGTTGCCAAGCTGCGTGAGGCTTACGACACGGGCGAGCGCCCGGTTGCGGCGGATGCCAAGCGCATTCTGATTACCGGCTGCCCCGTGGGCGGCGTGATTAACAAGATCGGTCGCACCATCGAGTCCAACGGCGGTGTGGTCGTGTGCATGGACGACTGTTCGGGCGAGCGCACGGCGGCCATGATGATCGACCCGGACGCGCCCGATATCCTGCGCGCCATCGCCGACCGCTACCTGGACATCAACTGCTCGGTCATGACGCCCAACGACGGCCGTATGGAAAACACGCTGGCCATGTGCGAGAAGTACCACGTCGATGGCGTAGTGGAGAGCGTGCTTCAGGCCTGCCACACCTTTAACGTGGAGAGTGCGCGCATGCAGGAGGCCGTCGAGGGTGCGGGCATTCCGTATATGAAGATCGAGACCGACTACAGCAACGGCGACATGGGCCAGATCGAGACCCGCATCGCCGCCTTCATCGAAACCCTCTAGCTTTCTCAGGCACCGGATCTTGCCCCTCAAACCGTCGCTTGCGTACCCAAAGTACGCTGCGCTCCTCTTTCGGGGCAATCTCCGGCACCTGAGAAACCTAGAGCTAAGGCGCCTGAACGCGCCGCTACCTTTGATGTTTAGATTGGGAGAGAGCCATGATAGGGATCGGGATCGATATCGGGTCTACGGCGGCTAAGGCTGCTGTGGTCGACGGGGAGGGTTCGGTGGCGTGGACGTGCGTGCAGCCAACCGGGTTCTCCTCGGTCGATGCTTCCGAGCGGCTGCGCGAGGCACTGGCAGCGGCTGGTTATGACGTGGCTGCCGACGACGCGCGCGTGATCGCGACTGGCTACGGCCGTGTCGCCGTGCCCTATGCGCACAAGGTCGTGACCGAGATCACCTGCCACGGCACCGGTGCCGTGCGCCTGTTTGGCGATCACGGCACCGTGATCGACGTGGGCGGTCAGGACACCAAGGTCATTCAGCTTAAAAGTGGCCGTGTGGCCAAGTTTGCCATGAACGACAAGTGCGCCGCCGGCACGGGGCGCTTTTTGGAGATCATGGCCGACCGCCTAGGCATTTCCCAGCAGCAGATGGCCGACCTGGCGCGTTCCGGCGAGCCCACCAAGATCAGCAGTATGTGCACGGTGTTTGCCGAAAGCGAGGTCATCAGCCTGATCGGTCGCGGTGAGCCGCGCGAGAACATTGCGCGTGGCGTGATCGACAGCGTGGTCTCGCGCGTGGCGACCATGGCCGGGCAGGCCGCGGGCGCCCCGTACTACCTGACCGGCGGTTTGTGTGAGAACACCTTCGTGGTGGAGTGGTTGGGCGAGTTACTGGGGTCGCCGGTGACCACCTCGCCCCAGGCTCGCTTTGCCGGAGCGATCGGCGCGGCCATTCGAGCCCAGGCGCTCATGTAAGGGGCGGTGTCATTCGCCGTCCGCTCTCGGCGCCGCCATGCGTATACTGGGAGGAACTGATTGACCTATGAGAGGAGGAATCGATGGCTGACGATGTTATTAAGCTCACGCAGATGACCGCTGCCTCTGGTTGAGCTGCTAAGTTGGCTCCTGGAGCCCTCGCCCAGGTCCTGGGCGATTTACCCAATGTGCATAACGACAACTTGCTCGTGGGGTTCGATACCTCCGACGATGCGAGCGTCTTCCGCGTAGGGGAGAACCTTGGCCTCGTGCAGTCCATCGACTTCTTCCCGCCGATGGTCGACGACCCGTTCCTGTTTGGCCAGATCGCCGCGGCCAACTCGCTGTCGGACATCTACGCCATGGGCGGGCGGCCGAGCCATGCCATGAACTTGCTGTGCATCCCGAGCTGCCTGGGTGTTGAGGTTGCCGGTCAGATTCTGGCGGGCGGCGCCGACAAGTGCGTCGAGGCGGGTTGCTCCATCGCGGGCGGTCACACCATCAACGACGACGAGCCCAAGTACGGTCTGTCTGTGAGCGGCTTTGTCGCGCTTGACCGTATGCTCGCCAACAGCGGCGCGCGCGTGGGCGATGCGTTGCTGCTGACCAAGGCGGTTGGCTCGGGCATCATCACCACGGCCATTAAGGGCGAGCTCATCGAGCAGGACGAGGCCGCAGCCGTGTTTGACTCGATGCGTACCCTCAACGAGGCCCCGATTCGTCTGGCCGAGGGACTCGAGCTTCACGGCTGTACTGACATTACGGGCTTTGGTCTGATCGGGCATGCGTGCGAGATGGCCGAGGGCTCGGGCGTGCAGGTTGAGCTTGCGTCGGGGGCGGTGCCGCTCTTTGACCAGGTGCTCGACATGGCGCGTCTGGGCATTATCCCCGCGGGCTCCTACCGCAACCAGGACTTCTTTGGCCCGCGCGTGGCTGCCGACGAAGACCTGGAGCCGGGCATGTTGGATGCGCTGTACGATCCGCAGACGTCTGGTGGCCTGCTCATCGCGGCACCTGCTGCCGATGTGGATGAGCTTGCGCGCCGTCTGCATGCCGAAGGACGTATTGCCGCCGTCGTCGGTCGCGTGTGCGAGCCGGTGCCAGGCGGTCCTGCCGTCCACGTTGTTCGCTAGCCCGCACGTTTATGTAACTGTTTACCGTTCTCTAGAACGGTTCTTTCGAAAGGAAAAACTATGTCTACCAAAATTGAAGTCAATGCCATGGGCGATGCCTGCCCGCTGCCCGTCGTCAAGACGCTCAAAGCCCTGAAGCAGCTCGATGGCGAGGGCGCCGTGGTGACCTCGGTCGATAACGAGACCGCCGTCAAGAACATCTCCAAGATGGCGCAGGAGAAGGGCTGCACGGCCTCGGTCGAGAAGGTTTCTGACGACGAGTGGCACGTGACCGTGGCGACCTCTGGCGCCGTTGCCGTGGCCGATCCCGAGCAGGATGGCGCTGCCTTCTGCGACGCCAGCGCCGGCAAGGGCAAGCTCGTCATTTCCGTCTACACCGACTGCATGGGCCGCGGCGACGACGAGCTGGGCCACAAGCTCATGAAGGCGTTCATCTTTGCCGTGACGCAGCAGGAGGAGCTGCCCTCGACCATGCTGTTCTACAACGGCGGCGCCAAGCTCACCGTCGAGGGCTCGCCGGTGCTCGATGACCTGAAGGGTCTGGCCGAGCAGGGCGTCGAGATTCTCACCTGCGGTACCTGCCTGGACCACTTTGGCATTAAAGACCAGCTTGCGGTGGGCGAGGTCACCAACATGTACGTGATCGTGGAGAAGATGGAGCAGGCCGTGCGCGTCGTGCGCCCGTAGCGTATTGGTTGGAGTTGCCATGAGGGAGAAGCGCCCGGCGCTTGTCATCACGTTTCCCACCACGGCGGCCGCCATGGGTTGCGAGTCTCTGTGCATCGAGCGCGGCCTTCCCGGGCGAACGATTCCCGTGCCCGGGGAGGTCGCTGCCGGCTGCGGTCTGGCGTGGAAGGCGTTGCCTGCCGATGAGGAGCTGCTGCGCGGCGAGCTTGCCGCGGCGGGCGTTCCTACCGAGGGCTATACCGTGATTGATATGTGGGAGGTCGTGCGATGATCTACCTGGATAACGCGGCGACGACCATGCACAAGCCGCAGACGGTCATCGATGCCGTGACGCAGGCGATGTGCTCGCTCGGCAATGCCGGGCGCGGCGCCACGTCGGGTGCCCTCGATGCCGCTCGTACGATTCACGGTTGCCGTGCCAAGCTCGCGCGCCTTTTAGGTTGCCCGAGGGCGGACCATGTGTGCTTTACGTCCAACTCTACGGCGGCGCTCAACATCGCCATCTGTGGCGTGGTGCGCCCCGGCGACCGCGTGGTCACGACGGTGCTCGAGCATAACTCCGTGCTGCGTCCGCTCAACCGCCTGGCAGCGGAGCGGGGCGTGACCGTTGAGCATGCGGGCTGTGACGTAAATGGTGTGCTCGACTACGACGAACTCGAGCGGCTTGTCACGCCGGGTACGCGTGCCGTGGTGGTGACGCATGCCTCCAATGTGACCGGCAATGAGGTCGACATTGCGCGCGTGGCCGCCATGGCCCATGCGGCAGGCGCGCTTGCGATCGTCGACGCCTCGCAGTCTGCCGGCACGGCGAAGATTGACATGGATGCCATGGGGCTCGACGTCGTGTGCTTTACCGGCCACAAGGGGCTCATGGGACCCCAAGGCACCGGTGGTCTGGCCGTGGCGGAGGGCATTGACGTGGCTCCGTGGGCCATGGGCGGCACGGGCGTGCACAGCTTCGACCCACTGCAGCCGCTCGAGTGGCCCACGTGCCTTGAGGCAGGCACGCTCAACAGTCACGGCATCGCAGGCCTTTCCGCCGGTCTCGACTTTATCGAGGCACAAGGCGGGGTCGAGGCGATTGCGGCGCATGAGTGCTCGCTTGCAGAGCGCTTCCTCGCCGGTGTTCGCGAAATCCCCGGCATTGCGCTCTACGGTGCGTTTGACCAGCCCGTGCGCTCGGCAATCGTCTCACTCAACGTGGGCGATATCGACTCTGCCGAGATCTCGGACGCGCTCATGCAAGGGTGGGGTATTGCGACGCGCCCCGGCGCCCATTGCGCTCCGCTCATGCACCGCGCGCTCGGGACCGAGCGCCAGGGTATCGTTCGCTTCTCGTTTGGGTATTTCAACACGGACGAGGAAGTCGATACCGCGATTGACGCTTTGCGCGATTTAGCCTGCTAGAGCGTATATACTTGCGGGACGGGTGTTTTTGCCCGTCCCGTTTTTGTTTCGACCCGAAAGGTGTGCATATGGCCTCATCCGCTCCGCGCGGTTTGCGCTCCGACCATGTCGTTACCGTCGGCATTGCGCTGTTCTCGATGCTCTTTGGCGCCGGTAACCTCATCATTCCGCCGTTGCTGGCGCTGCAGGCAGGCTCTGCCACGCCGCTTGCCATGATCGGCTTTCTGATTGCCGCCATCGGCCTGCCCGTCATGGGATTTATCGCCGTCGCGCTTGCCGGAACGGCGCGCGAGCTTGCCGGCCGCGTGCACCCCAAGTTTGGTGAGTTCTTTGTCGCGGCGGTGTATCTGGCCATCGGCCCGTGCTTGGCTATTCCGCGCACGAGCTCCACGGCCTTTGAGATGTTGGTGCCGCTGCTGCCCGAGGGCGTCTCGCTCGGCACGGCTCGTCTGGTGTTTGCCATCGGGTTCTTCGTCGTCGCGTTTGTGCTCACGCTGCGCCCGGGTGTCATCACGCGCGTACTCGGTCGCATTACGGGACCCGCGCTCATTGCGCTCATCGTGCTGGTCGTGGGTGCCGCCGTGGTCTCGCCGTTGGGTCCCGCTGCCGCGCCGCAGGCTCCCTATAATGCCGGTGCTGCCGTGCAGGGCTTTTTGACCGGCTACCAGACCATGGACCTGCTTGCGTCGCTCGCCTTCGGCATCATCATCGCCGAGACCATCCACGAGTTGGGTGTTACCGATGACAAGCGCGTGGCCTTTGAGATTTCGCGTTCCGGTGTGATCGCCGGCGTGCTTATGGCCATCATCTACTGCGGCTTGGGCCTTGCCGGTATGCAGCTCGGTACCGTGATGCCTGACGCTACCAACGGCGCCGCCATCCTCGCCCGTTCGGCCTCCATGCATTTTGGGCTTGCCGGCACGGTCGTGGTCTTTGCGATCTTCTTCCTCGCCTGCATGAACGTGTGCATTGGCCTTATCAGCTGCTGCTCGCGCTACTTCTGCGAGACGTATGTGGTCGAAGGGGGAACAGAGGCCTCCGAGGAGGCCATGCGCCGTCCCTTTGCGGTTCTCGCCTTTGTGTTCGCAGCGTTTTCGTGCGTGCTTTCCAACGTGGGCCTCGACGTGATTCTTATGTTCTCGGTGCCTATGCTCAACGCCTTGTATCCCGTTGCCATTGTGCTGGTACTTATGGGCCTGGTGCACGGCTTTTGCGACGCGCATCCGCAGGTGTGGGTCTGGGTCGGCGGCGTTGTCGCAGTGCAGAGCGTAATCACTTCGGTCCGCGATGCGTTCTTTGCTGGCGCGTGGCTGCCGTTCGATGCGTTGCCGCTGGCAGATATCGGTGCCGCGTGGGCGCCGGTCGCCGTGGTGGCATTTGCGATCGGTCTGCTCCATAGTCGTTTTGTCGCACATTCGAGGAGCTAGGGTTTCTGCGCTTGCACAGGCGGGGAGTCTCCCCTATAATTTCCTTCGCTTTGGGACACGCAAGGTTTAGACCTTAGCTGCTCAACACCTTCGGGACGTGGCGCAGTTTGGTAGCGCGCCTGCTTTGGGAGCAGGATGTCGCAGGTTCAAATCCTGTCGTCCCGACCATATCTTGCGGGCGTAGTTCAATGGTAGAACCCCAGCCTTCCAAGCTGATGACGCGGGTTCGATTCCCGTCGCCCGCTCCATAGGATAGCTTAACGGCTTTGGCTCCTTTTGGTGCCAGAGCCGTTTTCATATACATGTCTGGGATCCCACATCCCCTCCTAAGTTGCGGTGAAATATGGACTGTCTTTTGGCTTTTATGAGCCCATTAAAGGCCGGGTAGCTAATTTGGAGCGGGCTTTTTGACTGCTCTAACGATTGGCTGGCAAATGTGGCCAAAAAGCCCTGTCCCAAAATGACTGGTCCGGTGCTGAGCCACGAAAGCGGCCCATCTACTACGTTTGGACCGCAGGGGTCGACCATAGCAGCATTTTCGGAAAATCGGCAAACCGTCTACCAGCGGTTTTGATTTTTCGGATTTCGGTATGGTCGAGGGTAATCGGTTAAACGTAGTAGATGGGCCCATTTCGTGGCGAACGGTGGCATTCGCGGTCCAAGGCTGACGGTTTCGGATGGCCAACCTGGAAGTTGCGGTGAATTAATTTCTGAAAAGCTCGAATAAGCCTAAATCCAGGAACTATTCCACCGCAACTTAGGAGGGGATAGGTTTAGCTGCGGGGGCGGTGGCGGAGCTTGTCGATGGTGGAGTCGGTGCTTCGGCTGCGGGCGTCGGCAGCGGTTTGGCGCTTGCGGCGGTAATCGATCATGCCTTGGATGATGGGCTTTCCAAAGCTCACGACATCATCGTTGTAGATGGCGGTTCGGGCTGCGAGGAGGCAGTCGGAAAAGTCCATATGGGTCTTGCCAAAGAGTTTGACGGCAAGGGCGACAACGGTGGGCTCGTCGACCATGACGTCATCGAGCAGCCTTTTCATGGCCGCAGCAATCTCAACGCGGGGAACCTTATAGACGTCGCGCAGCGTGACCACGACGCGCGTGATGATTTCGGGGTAGACACGAGCGGTGCGCGTGGCGATGACCTTGGCGGCGCGCGGTGACAGGACCTCGTCGTCGTCAAGCAGGTAGCGTAGGATGACGGTCTCGTCGATGATAGTGCTACTCATGGATATCTACTTCCTCGGGGCCCAAAATCGAATCGTCACTTTCTGTGGCAAGGTATTCAATCCAGGCATTGCGCTCCTCGTAGCGGCGATTGGGGTCACCATATGCTTTGAGCGATCCATAGGCGGCGGTGCCGTCCTTTGAGCGCACGGCGACCGGCTGAAAGGGGAGCTTGCGCATCAAAATGCTCTGCGCGACAAATAGACGGACGGCCTCGGCAAGCGATGTGCCCATGGCGTCGTAGAGATGTTCGGCATGCTGCTTGTCTTCCTCGCGAATGCGCACCTGCAGGATGGCTCGTTTTTGAGTCGATGACATCACTGGCCCCCTTAATGAGCGTGCAATATAGTCGGTCAAATGCGGCATGTGCCGATACCTGAGCATCTTATAACGATTACTTTATTTCGCTCAAGTAAATAACCATTAACTTGAATACAAGCGTAGTACATCTAAAATGAGAGCGCGTAAAAATCTCTGAGGCGTACGCATGTAATACACTCACCTTTATAGCCTCTAGAGAATAATTCCAACCTGCCAAAACCCCTGCAATACACCCGTATTGCAGGGCCTATGCTCAAGTTTGCCCCCTGCAACTGCGTATATTTAACCTGTATATCGTTGGAGGAATTCTATCGAAGTGCCTGTTTCGCCGCATGCGCTCGATACGCCGATGCCGGACCACGGGCGGTCCGGGGCAACGTCGGCAGGGTCTCTCCGGCATGGGATTCAGGAGGGAGTGAACAACATGGGCAATAAACGAGTCGTGGCTGATTCTTCACGCTGCATTGGGTGCCAAACCTGTATGGCGGCGTGCATCGAGGCGCACGATATTCCCGGCAACATCGCCGCACCTCGCTTGCGCGTAACGCGCACCTACGAGATCTCCGCGCCGGTGGCATGTCACCACTGCGAGGACGCTCCGTGCGCCAAGGCCTGTCCTACGGGCGCCTTGTTCTTTGATCCAAAGAACCATCGTATCGGCGTCAACGAGGACAACTGCATCGGCTGCAAGAGCTGCGTTATGGCATGCCCCTTTGGCGCCGTGAGCGTGGCGACCACGCAGGTCCCCGTCTTGATGGGTGACGTTCGCGTGGGTTCGCAGACTAAGAGCTTCGTGCTCAAGTGCGACCTGTGCGTGGACCGTCCCGGCGGTCCGGCGTGTGCCGAGGCGTGCCCGACTAAGGGCCTCACCCTGGTAGACGAGGAGCGTCTGGCAGAACTGACTGCCGAGCGTGCCCGCGCCACCATCGAAAACGAGGCGTAAGCGCTGGGGCGACAAGCCCAATGATTGTCAAATTAGTACCGAGCATTCGGTAGCAGAGAAAGGAAGGAGGGTGTCATGGAGAAGCATAAAGTGATCTGCCCGTACTGCGGCGCCGGTTGCCAGTTTAACCTCTTGGTCCAAAACGGCCAGGTCGTGGGTACCGAACCGCTCAACGGCATCACCAACCAGGGCGAGCTGTGCCTTAAGGGCATGAGCGGCTACGACTTCATCAACGACACCAAGATCTTGACTCCCCGCGTACTGCACCCGATGATCCGCCGCACCAAGGGCGCGGATCTTGAGCGCGTAAGCTGGGACGAGGCGCTGGATTTCACCGCATCTAAGATGCAGGCCATAATTGACGAATATGGTCCTAACGCTGTCATGACCACCGGCTCTTCGCGAGGCGGCGGCAATGAGGCGAACTACGTCATGCAGAAGTTTACGCGTGCGTGCATCGGCACCCACAGCGTGGACAACTGCGCCCGTACTTGACACGGCCCTACTGTCCTCGGTCTGATGGACACGGTTGGTTCAGGTTGCATGTCATGCTCCATCCCCGGTATGGAGGATGCGGGCTGCATTTTCCTCTTCGGCTATAACCCTGCCGATTCGCACCCCATCGTCGCAAGGCGTATCGTGCGAGCCAAAGAAAAGGGTTGCAAGATCATCGTCGCCGACCCGCGCCATATCGAAACCGCGCGTATCGCCGATCTCTACCTTCCGATCAAGAACGGTTGCAACGTTGCGTTCCTCAACGCCTTTGCCAACTGCTTGGTCAACGATGGCCTCTACGACAAGGAATTCGTCGCCGAGCACACGAACGGCTTTGACGAGTGGTGGGAGACCATTAAGAACTACACCCCCGAATCCGTACAGGACATCACGGGTATCGAGCCCGCGTTGATCCACCAAGCTGCCGAGATGTACGCCACGGCGAAGCCCTCTGCCATCATTGGCTGGGGTATGGGCGTATGCCAGCAGAAGCAGAACCTGAAGACGGTGCACACCATCGCCTCCATCGCCTGCGTTGCCGGCCAGATCGGCAAACCCAACTCCGGCCTCGCGCCCGTGCGTGGCCAGAACAACGTCCAGGGCTCCTGCGATATGGGCATGCTGCCCAACCTGTACCCTGGCTACCAGAAAGTCACCGACCCGGCTGTGCGTGCCAAGTTTGCCAAGGCTTGGGGCGTGCCCGAGGAAAAGCTCCCCTTGGAGGAGGGCTACAAGCTCACCGACCTGGGTCACCTGGTCGACGAGGGCAAGGTGCACTGCTTCTACAACTACGGCGAGGACCCGGTGCAGACCGAGCCCGATTCGGCCGGAATGCGCAAGACGCTCTCCGAGCTGGATCTGTTCATCTGCCAGGACATCTTTATGACGCAGACGACTATGCTCGCCGACGTCATCCTGCCTGCCACCTCTTGGGGCGAGCACGAGGGCGTCTTTACCGCATCCGACCGTAGCTTCCAGCACTTTGACGCGGCCGTTCCGCCCAAGGGCGAGTGCCGTCACGACTGGGAGATCTTCGCGGACCTGTCCACGCGCATGGGCTATCCCATGCACTACGACAACACCGAGCAGATCTGGAACGAGTGCATTAGCCTGTGCCCCAACTTTGTGGGCGCGACCTACGAGAAGATGGCTCCCGAGGGCGGCTACGCCCAGTGGCCGGTCAAGAGCACCGATGTGAACGACCACGGCACGGCCGACATGTTCGCCGGTGGCAAGTTCACCACCAAGGATGGCCGCGCCAACCTGATGGCGCACGATTGGGAGGCGCCCTCCGAGCTTCCCGACGATGAGTACCCGCTCATCCTGTGCACCGTCCGCGAGGTCGGCCACTACAGTTGCCGCTCGATGACCGGCAACTGCAAGACGCTGGCGCTGCTCGCCGACGAGCCCGGCTTTGTCCGCATGAATCCCGCGGACGCCCAGGCGCGCGGCATCAAGAACGGCGACATCGTCTCGATTCACAGCCGCCGTGGTCAGGTGTACAGCCGCGCCGACGTGAGCGACCGTATCAACAAGGGCACGGTCTATATGACCTACCAGTGGTGGATCGGCAAGTGCAACGAGCTGACCATGCACAAGGTCGACCCGGTCTCGCATACGCCCGAGGACAAGTTCTCCGCCTGCCAGGTCGATCCAATCGCCGACCAGGTCTGGGCCGAGGGCGAGGTCGAGCGTCAGTACACCGAGCTCAAGCAGGCTCTGGTGGACGCCGCCGCTCCCCAGGACGTTGAGCCCGGCGCCGCCAAGTTCGACGACGAGACGCACGTGAATCAAATCGTGTAGTCCCGTTCTCGTTGGCTTTTTGGGCCGGGCGTCCCGTACGTTCGGGAGCCCGGCCCGTTATTTTGAAAGGAAGTGGGGATGAACCGCTTCATCGACATCAACCCGGAGAGGTGCATCGGCTGCGGAACATGCCAGTCCGCCTGTGCCGACGCCCACCGGATGCAGGGTCTTCAGGATGCGCCGCGCCTGGCGCTCGTGAAGACCGGCGGTATTTCGGCCGCCCTTGCCTGCCACCATTGCGAGGGTGCCCCCTGCGCCGAGGTCTGCCCGGTGAATGCCATCGAGCACGATGGCGATCGCATCCACGTCAAGGAGCAGGAGTGCATCGGGTGCAGGCTGTGCGCCATCGCGTGCCCCTTCGGAGCTATCCATCCCGATGGCACGTCTATCGCCGGTGTCGCAGGCATGTGCGACCCGACGCCTTCGTATCCCAAGTCCCTGAGCAGCTTGCTTACATGGGCTCCTGGCCAGTACACCTGCGCTGTCAAATGCGACCTGTGCGCCTTCGATCCGGACGGCCCGTATTGTGTGGCGGCGTGCCCCACCAAGGCGCTGACCGTCATGGGCGGCGCGGCCGATCGCGAGCTCGACGAGGCCAAGCGCCTGCGCTCGATCGAAAACGGTCCGGCCGTCGACGCTACCGCTGTGTCCCAGGGCCTGTCCGAGAAAGCAGAAGGGAGCGTAAGCAATGGATAGCATGACGCTGTTTGTCGCATCGCTTGCCGTCTCGTGCATCGGTGCGCTCGCCTCGATTCTGCTGATCAAGGCCGATAACGCCGCCAAGACCGCCGGCTGCCTTATCGGCGCCGTCGCCGCGGTGCTTTCGTTTGTGGCCGGTATCCAGGCCGTGCTGGGCGATGTCACGTCGGTCGACACCATCGTGTTCTTCCCGTTTGCCCATTTCCAGCTGCTGCTCAATCAGCTGTCCGGCCTGTTCGTGGCGCTCATCTCGGTGCTCGCGTTTGCCGGTTCGATCTACGGTCTCAACTACTTTGATGAGTACCCGGGCAAAAAGGGCCGCGCCGGCTTCTTCTTTAACACCTTCGTGGCGTCCATGATGCTCGTCATCACCGCCGACAACGTGTTTTGGTTCCTGGTTGCCTTTGAGCTCATGTCGCTGACCTCGTACTTCCTGGTCGTGATCGAGGAGAACGAGAACTCCATCCATGGCGGTTGGCTCTACTTTGTGATCGCGCACGTGGGCTTTGTGCTCATCATGGCGAGCTTCCTCACCATGACCAACTTCGCCGGTGGCTCGTTTGCCTTTGCGGATTTCCGCGCCACGCAGTTTAGCCCCGCAGTCGCATCCGTGTGCTTCGTGCTCGCCTTCTTTGGCTTTGGCGCCAAGGCCGGTATCATCCCGCTGCACGGCTGGCTGCCCAAGGCACATCCCGAGGCGCCGTCCAACGTGAGTGCCCTCATGTCCGGCGGCATGATTAAGATCGGTATCTTCGGCATCCTCAAGGTGGGCCTCGACCTGCTCTCCGCCTCGGGCGTTCAGGTCTGGTGGGGCCTTATGGTCATGGTGTTCGGTGCGATCTCGTCGGTTCTCGGCGTGGCCTTCGCCCTGCAGGAGCATGACATCAAGCGCCTGCTGGCCTATCACTCCGTCGAGAACATCGGCATCATTCTGCTCGGCGTCGGCGCCTCCATGGCCGCCATGGCGCTCGACTCGGTCGGCATCGCCGTCCTGGCCCTGATGGCAGCCCTCTACCACACGTTTAACCACGCGATGTTTAAGGGCGAGCTGTTCTTGGGCGCCGGTGCGCTGCTGTACTCCACGGGTACACGCAATATGGAGAAGATGGGCGGCCTGTTCCGTCGTATGCCGGTCACGGCCGTCTGCTTCCTCATCGGTGCCCTTGCCATCTCGGCCATCCCGCCGCTCAACGGCTTCGTTTCCGAGTGGTTCACCTACCAGTCCCTGTTCAACATCTCGACGCTCTCCGACCCGGTCGTCATGGTGTTCGCCGTCGCCTCCGCGGCCGCCCTCGCCATCACCGGTGCCCTGGCCGTCACGTGCTTCGTGAAGGCCTACGGCGTCTCGTTCGCGAGCAGCCCTCGTTCCCAGGAGGCCGCGAACGCCAAGGAGTCCCCGGCTCCGATGTTGTTCTCGCAGATGCTCCTCGCGGCCATCTGCGTGGTACTGGGAATCGGCTCCCCGGTCATCGCCCCGGTTCTGGGCGACGTCGCCCAGAGCGTGCTTGCCGGCTCCGCCGTCACAGCCACCTCGGGCGTGTCTCTCGTGAACGAGATTTCCGGTGCCGCCACCTCCACCCCCGCGATCGCCATCGCGCTCGTGGTCCTCACCGGCCTCGCGTTCGCGTTGAGGTCCTGCCTCGGCGCCAAGGCCCCCGCTAAGAAGACCGACCCTTGGGCGTGCGGCTACGAGCCCAACGAGCACATGCCCGTCGTCGCCACGAGCTTCGCGTCCGACGTCGAACTCTTCATGGGCCCGCTCTACACCCTGCGCGAGGTATGCACCAAGATCTGCTGGTCCATCGCGCACGTGTTCCAGAAGCTCACCGGTGTCGCCCAGGGCGTCGAGCCCCTGCCCGACCGTTTCCTGGTCGATGCACCGAGCGAGGGTGCCGACAAGCTGGCCGGCCTCGCCTCCAAGATCGAGGGCGGCAACTACTCCGTATACATCTGCTACATCGTCGCGGCGCTCGTGGTCTTCCTCGTGCTCGCCGTGGTCATGGTCTAGAGAGGGGAGAGGATATTATGAACATCGTTCTTGCGATAGCGCAGGGCCTCGTGGTCATGCTGGTCGCGCCCTTCTTCTCCGGCCTCGCCCGTGTGATTCGCGCGAAGATGCACAATCGCCGCGGTCCGTCCATCCTTCAGGATTACCGGGACCTCGCGAAGCTCATGGCGCGTCCCGAGTCCGTGAGTTCCGACTCGAGCTTCGTGCTTCGCATCATGCCGCCGCTGTTCCTCGCGGTGTCGTTTATGCTCGCCATGGGCCTGCCCATGTTCACGCTCCAGAGCCCCATGCCCGTCTTTGGTGACGCCATCACCATCATGTACGCGCTCGCGCTGTCCCGCTTCTTCTTCGCGCTGTCCGGCGTGGATTCCTCCAACGCCTACGCGGGCTTCGGCGGTATCCGCGAGCTCCTCATGAGCGTGCTCATCGAGCCGTCCATGCTCATCGCGCTGTTCACCGTCGCCATCGTGTGCGGCTCCACGGACATTGCGACCATGGGTCAGCACATCGTTACGGGCAACGTCTCGAGCGTCGTCGCCGTTATCCTCGCCGGCGTCGCCTTCGCGGCCGCCTGTTACATGGAGCTCGGCAAGCTTCCGTTCGATCAGGCCGAAGCCGAGCAGGAGCTCCAGGAGGGTCCGCTCGCCGAGCTCTCCGGCCCGTCCCTGGCCATGATGAAGCTCGCCATGGGCATGAAGCAGGTCGTGGTCGTCGCTTGGTTCACCTCCATCTTCATCCCCTGGGGAGAGCCCGCGACCATCGGCGTCACCGCTCTCGTGGGCGCCGTCGTCTTCCTCGTCAAGTGCCTGGTCGATTTCGTCGTCTGCGGCGTGCTCGAGAACTCCGTTTCCCGTTCGCGCTTCAAGGTGCTCGGTAACCAGACCTGGGCCGTCGTCGGCATCGCGGTCCTCGCGTTCGTCTTCGTCGTCGTAGGCGTGTAGGGAGAAGGGAGAAACTATGTCAATCGAATCGAGCTTGTCCCTCTTTGCCATGGTGGCGATCGCCGTCCCCATGCTGGGCTCCCTGCTCATCGTCATGCTGCCGCGTCCCTACGCTAAATGGATCTGCGCCTTTGCCGGCGGCATCGCCACGGTCGCTTCCGTTGGCTTGGCCGCGACGTTTGCCGGAAACGGCATGAACGCGGTCGATGTAACCTGGGCGAGTATGGGCCAGACCTTGGTCATGGGCTTCATATTCGACCGGATGAGCACGCTGCTCGCACCCGCGTTCGTCGCTATCGGCCTGCTCGTCGTCATCTATTCGTTCCCGTACATGAGCGATAAGAATAAGGAGCATCCCGACGCGCCCCGTCGTCGCTTCTACGTGTACTTCTCCACGTTCATCGGCGCCATGGCCGGTCTCGCCTACAGCTCCACCATCGTCGGCCAGCTCGTTTTCTTCGAGATCACCGGTGTGTGCTCCTGGGGCCTCATCAGCTACTACATGACGCCCACGGCCAAGAAGGCCGGTATGAAGGCGCTCATCATCACCCATATCGGCGCTCTGGGACTCTACATCGGCGCGGCCTTCCTGTTCGCCGGAACCGGCACGTTCGCGCTGAGCGCGATCTCCCAGCTCGATTCCGGTATGAAGACCGTCGTGCTGCTGCTCATCCTGTTCGCTGCTTGGGCCAAGTCCGCCCAGTTCCCGCTCTACATGTGGCTGCCCTCCGCAATGGAGGCCCCCACGCCCGTTTCCGCCTACCTCCATGGCGCGTCCATGGTTAAGGTCGGCGTGTGCGTGTTCGCCCGCGCTCTTGCGAGCGCCGGCGATATCCCCGAGATCGTCGGTTGGGTCGCCATCATCGACGCCGTCGTGACCATGCTCTTCGGCTTCCTCATGTACCTGCCCCAGAAGGATATGAAGCGCCTGCTCGCCTTCTCGACGATCGCGCAGCTCGCCTACGTGTTCTTTGGCCTGGGCCTCTCCGTGTTCGGAAGCCAGATGGCGTTTAACGGCGCCGTCGAGCACATCTTCAACCACGCGTTCACCAAGACCCTGTTCTTCCTCATCGCCGGCTCTCTCAGCTTCACGCTGGGAACCCGTATGCTGCCCAAGATCCAGGGCCTCATGAAGAAGTACCCGGTCACGGGCGTGGGCTTTGCGGTCGCCGCGACCGCTATCGCCGGCGTGCCCCCCATGAGCACGTTCTTCTCCAAGTTCCAGATCATTTCCGGTGGCTTCGCGGTTGGTGCTACCAACACGGTCATCTTTGTCCTCGTGTGCGTCATGGTCGTCGAGACCGTCGCCACCTTCGCATGGTTCCTGCGTTGGATGGGTAAGGTCCTGCCCGGTGAGCCGAGCGAGACCGTGGCCGCCGGCCAGCCCCTTCCGCGCGCCATGGCGTTCGTGTTCGTCGTCCTCATGATCATGGTCGTCGTCGCCGGTCCTCTGTCCTCTAGTTGGATGGGTTAGGAGGTAGGACATGGGTTATTCGTTAGTCAATATCCTGGGCGGTCTTCTGATCGTGACCTCCACCATGGTGGTCGTCTCGAAGACCATCCCGTCCGCCATCAAGTGGTACGCGATCCAGTCGGTTGTCCTGGTGGGCGTGCTGCTCACCCTGGGCCTCACCACCGGTGCCACCGAGCTTCTCATGTGGGCCGCGTCGGCCTTCGTCACCAAGGTGATCCTCGTTCCGTTCATTCTCAACCGTGCCTACAAGAAGATGGGTTCGCCTGCCGATAGCACGCTGACCTCCTCCATCAAGCCGGCCTGGACCATCATCCTCACCGGTCTGGAGGTGGCCGTCTGCTTCGCGGTGGTCACGCGCCTGAGCCTGCCCACCGCCGAGGTGGCCACTCCGGCCCTCGCCATCAGCTTCGCGCACTTCTTCGTCGGCCTCACGTGCATCATCTCCCAGCGCAACATCCTCAAGCAGATCTTCGGGTACTGCCTTATGGAGAACGGTAGCCACGTGACGCTCGCCCTGCTCGCGCCCACGGCCCCCGAGATCATCGAGATCGGCATCGCCACCGACGCCATCTTCGCCGTCATCATCATGTCCGCCGTCGTCGTGAGGATTTGGAACGACACCAAGTCGCTCGACTCCCACGACCTGACCGAATTGAAGGGGTAGGCCATGGATGTTTCAATGCTGACGGTCGCCCTGCTCGCTTGTCCCCTCGTGTTCTCCCTGATTATGGCTGCGCTCCCCAAGACGACGTCCTACAACGTCTTCGCGGGGCTCAACACCATCTCCGTCGCGGCGACCCTTGTCCTTTCGGTCGTCACCGCGGGAACCATGCTCTCGAGCGGGCAGAATATCGACGCTTTGGGCCTGTGGCTCCATCTCGATTCGCTCTCGTCGATCTTCGTCCTTCTGGTAGGCATCATCGGGTTCATCACCGGCGTGTACTCCATCTCCTATATCAAGATCGATATCGAGGAGAAGACCATGCCGGCCGAGCGCACCAAGCAGTACTACGCGCTGTTCAGCCTGTTCGTCTTCACGATGCTGCTCGCCTGCCTGTCCAACAACATCATCCTCACCTGGGCGGCGGTCGAGGCCACTACGCTGTCGACCGTGTTCCTCGTGGGCATCTACAAGAACAAGCAGGCGCTCGAGGCGTCTTGGAAGTACGCGATGGTCTGCACCGCCGGTGTGGCCTTCGGCCTGTTCGGCACGCTGCTCATCTACGCGAACGCCGCCGATATCATGCCCAACGCGCATGAGGCCGCCTTCCTCACCTCCATCATGCCCTACGCCGACCAGTTCGACCCGATGCTCGTGCGCCTCGCGTTCGCGTTCATCGTCATCGGCTTCGGCACCAAGGCGGGCCTGTTCCCCATGCACACCTGGCTGCCCGACGCGCACTCCCAGGCTCCGAGCCCGGTCTCCGCGCTGCTCTCGGGCGTGCTGCTCAAGTGCGCCATGCTGGTGATCATCCGCTTCTACTCCCTGTCCATCATCACGGTGGGCGACACCTATCCGCGAACGCTCCTGCTCATCCTGGGCACGCTGTCCATCCTGGTGGCCGCCCTGTGCATCTTCAAGCAGGACGATATCAAGCGCCGCTTCGCGTACTCCTCCGTCGACAACGTCGGTGTGGTCGCGCTGTGCCTGGGTATCGGTGGTCCGCTCGGTATCGCCGCCTGCCTGCTGCACTGCATCTTCCACGGCTTCACGAAGGCGCTCGCCTTCTGCATGGCCGGTAACATCCAGCACATCTACCACACCCGCGACCTGAACAAGATCAAGGGCGTCGTCGAGATCGCTCCCGTCACGGCAGCGCTCACCATCATCGCCCTGCTCGCGCTCGCCGCCTTCCCGCCGTTCGCCCTGTTCATCTCCGAGTTCCTCACCTTCGTGGCCGGCATCCAGTCCGGTCCCATCTGGGTGGTCGTGCTCGTGGCCATCGGCCTCACCGGCGTGTACTTCGCCCTTACCGGCATCGCGCTCAAGTCCATCTTCGGCAAGGCGCCCGAGGGCATGAAGCGCCACGAGGTGCCCGCCCTCATGATCATCCCCGAGATCGCCCTCGCGATTGTGGTCATGTGGTTCGGTATCGCCACCCCGGTCGCCATCACGAGCGGCGTCGAGGATGCAACGTCCGTCGTTTTGAACCAGAGCGTCGAAGAGCTCCACGAGGCCCCTCTCTACCGCATGGTGTTCAGTTCCCAGACCAAGACAAGTGAGGTGAATTAGCACCATGGCAGAACCTGAAAAGAAGGACTACGCTCGTCGCTGCGAAAGCCACGTCGAGGCCCTGCGTGCTGCAGTGCCGGGCGCTATCGAGAAGGTCGAGTGGCAGTGCGAGGACCAGCTGACGATCACCGTCAAGCAGGACAAGCTGCCCGAGGCCGTCCACTACCTGTACTACGAGCGCTACGGCTGGATTCCCGTGATCATCGGCAACGATGAGCGCAGCCTGTGCGGCCGTTACGCCGTGTACTACGTCATCTCCATGGAGGGGGAGGATCCCGGCTGGGTGACCGTCCGCGCCGAGGTCGATCCCGCCAAGATGACGTTCCCGTCCGTGACGCCGTTCGTCCCCGCCTGCGTGTGGGGCGAGCGCGAGCTGCGCGACATGTTCGGCCTGATTCCCGAGGGTCTGCCCGATCGTCGCCGCCTGGTGTTGCCCGATGACTGGCCCAGCGGCCTGTACCCGCTGCGCAAGGACTCCATGGACTACCGCTTCCGTCCCGCTCCCGCGAGCGACATGGAAAACTACGAGTTCTTGGCCGACACCAAGGGCAAGGAGACCACGCTCGTCCCCATGGGCCCGTTGCACATTACCTCCGACGAGCCCGGCCACTTCCGCCTGTTCGTTGAGGGCGAGACGATCGTCGACGCCGACTACCGTCTGTTCTACGTGCACCGCGGCATGGAGAAGGTCGCCGAGACGCGCCTGAACTATGATGCCGTGACGTTCCTTGCCGACCGTATCTGCGGTATCTGCGGCTGCGCCCACTCGGTGGCCTACGCCGAGGCTGTCGAGCGCGCCCAGGGCATTCACGTCCCGCCGCGCGCGCAGTACATCCGCGCCATCATGCTCGAGGTCGAGCGCCTGCACTCGCACCTGCTCAACATTGGCCTGGCGTCTCACTACACGGGCTTCGACTCCGGCTTCCAGCAGTTCTTCCGCGTCCGCGAGAAGTCCATGGACCTGGCCGAGAAGCTCTCCGGTCACCGCAAGACCTACGGCCTCAACGTGATTGGCGGCGTGCGTCGTGACATTTTGGCCGAGCAGAAGCTCTCCACGCTCACGACCATCCACCAGCTGCGCTCCGAGGTTCAGGAGCTCGTCGACGTCTTACTCTCCACGCCCAACTTTATTGAGCGTACGAGTGGCATCGGCATTCTGGACCGCAAGATCGCACGCGACTTCTCTCCGGTCGGCCCGCTCATGCGTGGCTCGGGCTATGCCCGCGACGTGCGCTTTGACCATCCCTTCGACGGCTACGCCGATCCGGACGTCCAAAAGATGCACGCCGCTACGGCCGACACCTGCGATGCCTTCGGCCGTACCGCCGTTCGCATCCAGGAGGCCTACGATTCGATCGACATGATCGAGACCATGCTCGAGAACTGCCCGTCGGGCCCCATCCTCACCACGGATTGGGAGTACACCCCGCACAAGTACGCCATCGGCGCCACCGAGGCGCCGCGCGGCGAGGACGTGCACTGGGCCATGCTCGGCAACAACCAGAAGTGCTACCGCTGGCGCGCCAAGGCCGCCACGTACAGCAACTGGCCGGTCCTGCGCTACATGTTCCGCGGCAACACCGTGGGCGACGCGGCGTTGATCGTCGGCTCGCTCGACCCGTGCTACTCCTGCACCGACCGCGTGACGGTGACCGATGTTGCCGCCAAGCGCGACCACGTGCTCGACAAGGAGCAGTTCGAGAACGTCTGGCGCGATAAGTCGCCGCTTGCGGGCGAGGGCACCATGGCCGCCCCGCTCGATGAGGAGGCGCTCTAATATGCTGAAGCTTTGGAAGGTTAACGCCAAGGCCGGCGACGCGACGGTCAAGTACCCGTTTGCGCCGTTCCCCACCAACAAGGACATGCGCGGCAAGCCCGAGCACAATGCCGAGCTCTGCATTGCCTGCGGTGCCTGCGGCGTGGCGTGCCCGGCCGATGCCATTCGCATGGACACCGACCTTGCAGCCGATACCATCACCTGGTCGATCGACTACGGTCGCTGCATCTTCTGCGGCCGTTGCGAGGAAGCCTGCCCCATGGAGGCCATCAAGCTCACCGAGGAGTTTGAGCTGGCCGTCATGAGCAAGGACGACCTCACCAGCAAGAGCGTCTATACGCTCGAGCACTGCTCGCGTTGCGGTAAGCCGTTTGCCCCGCACAAGGAGATCGACTACGCCAAACGCCTGCTGCAAAAGGCCGGCGGCATGGAGGCCATCCAGGCCGCCCGTACCGTCGGTATGTGCCAGGAGTGCAAGCGCGAGCTCGACGCCCTGCGCGCCGCCTCGGCCGTAAAGACCGGCAACGCTGCCGGCATGGCTGCCAACGAGACGCTTGCGTCCGGCGAGCCCCAGGGCCCCGGCATGGAGTATCTGGGCGGCCACGGCGTGAACCCGGAGTATATCGACCGCGAGCTCAACCCCGATGCGCCCGAGATCCCCGCCGGTCCGGCGCCGGTCGAGGGTATCATCATGGATTTTGAAACGAAGGAGGAGTAACCATGGCCGAACCCACGCTTTTACCCGAGCGGCTTCAGTACCGCCCGACCAAGATCGAGCTCGACGAGAGCATCGAGAAGGCCAAGGCGACCCTTCTTAAGAAGATCAAGCGCTCGGTGTACGTCTACCGCGTCGACTGCGGCGGCTGCAACGGCTGCGAGATCGAGATCTTCGGTTCCATCACGCCCGTCTTCGACGTCGAGCGCTTTGGCATCAAGGTCGTGCCTTCGCCCCGTCACGCCGATGTGCTGCTGTACACCGGCGCCGTGACGCGTGCCATGCGCATGCCGGCCCTGCGCGCCTTTGAGGCCGCACCCGATCCCAAGATCGTGGTGTCCTATGGCGCATGCGGCTGCACCGGCGGCATTTTCTACGACAACTACTGCGTCTGGGGTGGCACGGATAAGATTCTGCCGGTCGACGTCTACATCCCCGGCTGCCCGCCCAGCCCCGCGCAGACCGTCTACGGCTTTGCCATGGCGCTCGGTCTGTTGGACCAAAAGCTCCATGCCGAGACCACGGTGGAGGCCGCCGGCGAGCAGGCCGATATCCTGCACCCCGGCGTGCCGTACAAGCTGCGCGTTGCCATCGAGCGCGAAGCTCGCGCCATGAGCGGCTACCGTTACGGCCGCGACTTGGCCAACGAGTTTATGGATACGCTCGAGGGCGCGCCCAAGGGCGATATCCGCGGTGCCATGGCGCTGCTCATCGACAAGCAGGACGATCCGCGCCGCGTCGAGGTGTACTCGGCGCTGCAGGATCTGGTGCTGGCCGGAGGTCGCTAGATGGAGCTCACGGACCGCTCTGGTTACTTTGCGGGCCCCGGCATGCTCGGCGGCTCTTTTGGCGATGCCTCGCGCGCAAGCGACGAGGCTGCCGAGGGCGTCGCCGACCCCTGCCTGGGCCATACGCCCGACCAGGTGGTCTTCTACGAGCTCACGCGTAAGTTTGTGGAGACCGAGGAAGACGTTCCCCAGGAGGCCTGCGACGTGCTGTACTACACGCTCGCCGTGGGCCACCACACCGGCGTGCTCGACTGCTTTGAACCGCGCCTGTCGGTGCCGGTGAACGTGTTCTATTCGCTCGTCGACGCGCTGCCGGAGGGGGAGGCCAAGACCAAGTTCGAGGCCATCCGCTCCTTTGGCGAGTGCCAGCTCGACAAGGCGGCGGTGCCGTCGCTGCTCGAGGCCTGCGATGCACTGCTCGACGAGCGCGGTTTTCGCGGGTCGGCCAAGGCCGGCATCTCGGTGTTCGACGACGACTTTGGCCTGCATGCCCAGCAGGTCGCGTTTCTGATGAAGTTCCGCGATCTGGTTGAGCGCGTGCGCGATGTGTCGGGCGTGTACCTGACGGGAAGGTTGCAGTAATGGGTCGCGTTGTGGATGGACGTGTGAACGGCGCCCCGTTTGCGGGTATCGTGCTCACGGCGGGAAGCGTGCTGCGTGCCGACGATGCCGCTGGCCCCGTGCTCTCCAAAAAGATGGAGGACGCGCCCATTGCCGGTTGGTACACCATCGACGGCGGCCAAACGCCCGAGGACGACATCATCGAGGTCAAGCGCGAGCGTCCGCCTCGCCTGGTCTTGGTCGATGCCGCCGACATGGCGCTGCCCGTCGGGTCTATCCGCCTGCTCAATAAGCGCGATGTGGCCCGCAAGTCGATGTTCACCACGCATTCGCTCCCTTTGTCGATTCTGATCGAGGAAATCGAGCAATCGTGCGAAGATATCGTCTTCATAGGGATTCAGCCGGGCGATACGGAGTTTTACAACCCTATGTCCCCGGAGGTCTTTGACGCCGTCGACGCCGTGTACGACGCCGTGGCCGCCAACGACTTTTCCCACTTTGTCCGCTTGGGACAAGAGCAATAGGAGCGCTTGTCCCTGCTGATTAGGAAAGAAGTGATTGACATGGCAGATTCCAAGGCAGAATATCCCGCTCCCGATTGCCTGGCGCCCGCCGCGATCGAGGCCAAGACCGAGGCCGCCGGCGTGACCAAGGCCAACCTGCCGGTCGCTAAGGCCTTTCTGTTGGCAATGTTCGCCGGCGCGTTTATCGCCTTCGGCGGCCTGTTCTTTACGGTGTTTTTGAGCGACGGCACGCTGGGCTGGGGTGCCCAGCGCGTCGTGGGCGGCCTGTGCTTTTGCCTGGGCCTGGTGCTGGTGCTGGTGTGCGGCGCCGAGCTGTTTACCGGCAATTCGCTTATGGTCTGCGCGCTCAAGAGCAAAAAGATCACCCTGGCTCAGATGCTCAAGGCTTGGGTCGTCGTGTGGGTCGGCAATTTTGTCGGTGCCTTGTTCATCGTCTTTTTGGTGTACATGGCCGGCATCTATAAGCTCAACGGCGAGGCGGTCGCCAACTCCATGGTGAGCGTCGCCGCCGGCAAGGTGACGGTCGACTGGGTGACGATCTTCTTCCGCGGCATCCTGTGCAACATCTTTGTGTGCCTGGCCGTGTGGATTGGCACTGCGGGCAAGACCGTAGTCGATAAGGTTGTGGGCATTTTGCTGCCGATCGCCGCCTTTGTGGCCTGCGGTTTTGAGCACTGCGTTGCCAACATGTACTTTTTGCCCATGGGTGCCGTGATGCACGCGTGCGGCTATGGTGCCAAGGTTGCCGGGGCCGATGCGCTCAACGTCGCGGGTATTGCGTTTAATCTATCCGCCGCCACGCTGGGCAACATCGTGGGCGGCGCGGTTCTGATCGCGCTCGGCTACTGGTTTGTCTACGCCAAGAAGTCCGAGGCGTAAGGTACCGTCTGTTTGACGTTGGGCCTCCCGCGGGGCGTTGCCGTGCGGGAGGCTTTTTTGGTCTGGGGGCTCGTTGCCGGGCTTTTGGCCTGTTGTGTTTGGCTGATGAAAGGGGTAATCGAGATGGCATCTGCTGTGAAGCGTGACGGTCGCGCCGTGGTGACCACATGCGGGGGATGCTATGCCGATTGCGCCTTTGCGGCACGCGTTGAGGACGGTCGCGTGGTGGCCGAGCTGCCGGTGCCGGGGCATCCGTGCGCGGCGCGTGCCCTCTGCGCCCGCGGACGGCATCGCCTGGCAATGCCGTTTGACGAGCACGACCGCATCATGCACCCCATGCGCCGACGAGCTGATGGCTCGGGGTTCGATGCGATTGCCTGGGACGAGGCGTTTGCGCAGATCGCTGCGCGCCTTGGGGGGATTGTTGACGGGCATGGTCCGCGCGCACTGGGCATGACGCTCGGCGTGCCCTCGTTCGACCGCTACTGGGCGTATCGTTTTATGCATGCGCTTGGTTCGTCCAACGTGTACGGTGCCGACGGTGCCTGCGAGGTAAGCCGACTTACCGGTTGGGAGCACAGCTTGGGCTCTAGTCCCGCCTCCGACCTTGCGCACACCGATTGCATCATGTATCTGGGGCGCTCCATTGTCGATTCGTCGACGATGGGGACCGTTGATGCGCTCAACGATGCCCGTCGACGTGGGGCGAAGATCATCGTGGTTGACCCTCGGCGCAGCGGTTCGGCTGCTATTGCCGATCGCTGGCTCCGCGTGCGTCCGGGCTGCGACTTGGCGCTGCTGTTGGGTATTGTCCACGTGTTGATTGCCGAGGGCCTGTACGACCACGAGTTCGTGGACCGCTATACCACGGGGTTTGACGAGTTGGCGCAGGCGGCCCGTGCTTGGACGCCCGAGTGGGCCGAGTCGATGTGCGACGTGCCGGCGGACGATATCCGTGCGACTGCGCGTGATTTGGCTGCCGCGGCGCCTGCTGCGGTGGTGGACGCTGGCTTTCATGGTGGCATCGGTATTGCGTATGCCAATAGCACCCAGACCGCGCGCGCTATCTGCTTGGTCGATGTGCTACTGGGCTGCGTTGGGCATGCGGGCGGTGCGCTCAACCCGCCGACGCCGCTTGTATTGGGCGACCTTGATCCCATGCGCTTTGCGACGCCGCCGGTGCCGCGCGAGCCCAAGTTGGGGTCCGAGCGTTATCCTCTGGTCGATCCGGTGCGCGGCCTGTGCACGACCATCGGTCAATCGATTCTTGCCGGCGATTTGCGTGGGCTCATCGTCTACGCCAGTAACCCCGGTGCGGGCTATGGCAATGCACAGGCTTGGTTGGGCATCTTGCAGCAGCTCGACTTGCTCGTGACAATTGATATTCGCTGGTCCGAGACGGCGCGTGCTTCCGATTTCGTGCTGCCCGATGTGACGTACCTGGAGGCCGACCGCGGCGTGGGAACGGTCGTGGGCGCTAGCGATTCGCGCGTGTTCTACCGCAACGCCGTGCTGCCCGTGTTGCATGACGACACGCGACCGGGGCGGGAGATCTTTGCCGGGTTGGCTGCTGCCTGCGGCGTGGACGAGTACTTCGACTTTTCGCCGGACGACCTTGCGGCGGCCCAGGTGGCGCCCTTTGGGATCGATCTGGACGAGCTCAAGGAGCGCGGTTGGGCCGATACGGGCGTGGCGCTGCCGTCGCGTACGGGCGAGCCGGTGATTCCGCTTGCCGGCGGCAAGATTGCGCTGGCAAGCGACGTATGGGAGCGAGCCGGCATGGGTCGTGTGGCCAACTGGATCGCGCCGATGGTGGAGCCTGGCCCGGGGATGTTTCGCCTCATTAGCGGCAATCGACCCTTTGAGTCGCATACCTCGCGCAGGCTCGCGGCCCAAGGTGCCGCCGAGGCTGGATCGGACCTGGATGCCGTGCAGATGAATGCCGATGTCGCCGCTCGCATGGGTATCGCCGATGGCGAGGTCGTTGAGCTCGTGAGCGATGTGGGCCGCGACCGTGTGCGCGTGGAGACGACGCCGTATCTGCATCCGGCGTGCATCTTCACCTCGGCCGCCCCCGGTGGGCGTTCGTTTGGCCGCGATGCCGGTGACGCTCAAGCTTTGGGCGTGGGCCCGCTCGACCATACGCCGTTGCGTTGGGATCCGTTGACGGGTGCCGCGCTCACCCAGGAAAACGCCGTTCGCGTGGAAAAGATCGCGGCGCGCGAGGATAATAACGAGTAATTGACTCAGCTGATGTATTCGACTGATCCACGTTTCTTTTGAAAGGCTGCACATGAGCGATAGCCAGAACATGTCCGATGAGGTACGCGCCCGCCTGCGCGCCATTCCCTCCGTTAACGAGCTGCTTGCCGAGTGGCCGGTGGTGAAGGCGGCGGGGGAGACCTGCGACGCGGTGGTGCATGCAGCCGTGACGGCCGAGCTCGACGAGGAGCGCGCCGCCATTCGCGCCGGCGCCGCCCCGCGCTCTAAGCGCGACCTTGCTTCGGCCATCGAGTGGCGTGCGCACCGCTCCGCGCTGCCGAGCCTGCGCCCTGCCGTCAACGCTACGGGTGTGGTCATCCATACCAACTTGGGTCGCGCCCCGCTCGCGGAGTCCGCGGCAAAGGCCGTGGCCGAGGTCGCGCGCGGGTACAGTACGCTCGAGTACAGCGTGGACACCTGCTCGCGCGGGTCGCGCAAGGAGCATGCCGCGCAACTGATCCGCTCGCTCACCGGTGCCGAGGACGCGCTGGTCGTCAACAACAATGCCGCCGCGGTGCTGCTGGTGCTTGCCACCCACGCCGCGGGCAAAGAGGTCATCGTGAGCCGTGGCGAGCTCGTCGAGATCGGTGGCAGCTTTCGCATCCCCGATGTCATGGCGGCCTCGGGCGCCAAACTCGTCGAGGTCGGCGCCACCAACCGCACGCATCTGGGCGACTACGAGCTCGCCATCACGCCCGAAACGGCCATGATCCTGAAGGTCCATCCTTCCAACTATCGCATCGAGGGTTTCCACGAGGAGGTGAGCTCAAAGGAGCTCGCCGTGCTGGCTCATAAGCATGGCCTGCTGTTCTACGAGGACCAGGGCTCGGGGGCGCTGCTGCCTGACGACATCCTGGTTCGCGGCGGCGAAGAAACCACGCCGGCTTCGGTTTCGGCAGGGCTCGATCTGGTGTCGTGCTCGGGCGATAAACTGCTCGGTGCCGCACAGGCGGGCATTATCATGGGCCGTCGCAATCTGGTCCAGGCCTGTGGGTCGCATCCGCTTATGCGCGCCCTGCGCCCGGGTAAGTTGGCGCTCACGGCGCTCGAGGCTACACTGCGTATCTACATGGATGGCGCCGATGTTGCTCATCGCGATATTCCGGTGCTCAGCATGCTTACGCTGCCGCAGGCTCATCTGGAGCGTCGCGCGCGTAAGCTGCGCGAGCTGATGGTGGCGGGTCTCGATAAGGCCGGCTGCCCGTGCGCCGTTCAGGTGGAGATCGTCGAGGAATCGTCGACGCCCGGTGGCGGTTCGCTGCCTACCATGGAGCTACCCACGATGTGCGTTGCCGTGCGCCTTGTTGACGAGCGCCTGACGGTCGACGCGCTCAAGCGCTCGCTTGTCCAGGACTTCGACACGCCGGTCGTCACGCGCGCCTCGCACGACCGCATTTTGTTTGACGTCCGTACGCTTGTGGGCGACCGCGATATCGAGACGGCGGCATCGACGCTTGCCGCATGCGTTGAGAAGGCGATTACTCGATGAGTGAGATTCAAGCGCTGGTGGAGTGTCCCGTTATCGTAGGTACGGCAGGACATGTTGACCACGGTAAGTCGGCGCTCATCGAGGCGCTGACGGGCAAAAACCCCGACCGCTTGGAAGTTGAGCGTCGTCGCGGCATGACCGTTGAGCTTGGCTTTGGCGAGCTGGCGCTGCCGAGTGGCAAGATCGTGGGCCTGGTTGACGTGCCGGGGCATGCGCACTACCTGCGCGCCATGGTGCAGGGCGCTACGGGCATTGATGTTGCCGTGTTGGTGGTATCGGCCGTGGAGGGCGTGATGCCACAGACCCGCGAGCACGTGCATGTGCTGGAGCTGCTGGGCGTTACGCATATGGTGGTTGCGTTGACGATGTGCGACCTGGCCGATAACGAGATGACCGAGCTCGCCGAGCTTGATGTCGATGACTTTTTGTCGGGTACCGTGTTTGCGGACGCGTCGATTGTCCCTGTATCGTCCAAGACCGGCGCGGGAATCGATGACCTGCTGACTGCGCTCGACGAGCAGGTTGCCGCTTGCTGGGATTCCTGCCGTGCCCGTGCCGAGCTCACCGATGCCGCACCGCGTCTGCCTATCGACCGCTGCTTTACGATCAAGGGCGCCGGCACCGTGGTGACGGGAACGCTGCACGATGCGCCGGTTGCGGTTGGCGATGAGCTCGTCGCACTGCCGTCGCGAACGGCCTGCCGCGTACGCGGGATTCAGGTTCATGGCGATACGCCGCGCGCGCTGCCCGGTCAGCGTGTGGCGCTCAACCTGGTGGGAGATGGCGTCGCTGCGCTCGATCGCGGTGAGATGCTCGGCGTGGAGGGTCGCTTTGGCCAGACGCTGCGCTTTATGATGGCGTTTACGTATTTGGGTCGCGAGGGAGCCAAGCCGCGTGTGCTCGAGTCGGGTGCGCGCGTGCACGTGATGGCCGGTACGGCCGAGGTCGTCGGTCGCATCATGTTCATGGAGGGCGAGGCCCCCATGGCGGTGGGCGAGACCCGTATCGTTCAGGTGCGCTTGGAAAACTCGCTGCCGCTACGTGCCGGGGACCATGCCGTAGTGCTGTCCTATTCGCCCGTGATGCTTGTTGGTGGCGGGCGCGTGCTGCTTTCGCGCTGCCGTCGCTCGCGCGAGCTTTCTGAAGGGGAACGTGCGCTGTATGCGGCGCTCGAGTCCGGCGATATCGCGGGCGGCGTGGGCGCTTGGCTGGCGCTGCAGATGCTGCCAGTTACGGCGGTTGATGTTGCCGACGCTTTGGATCTTGGTGTCGGCGAGGTCGATGCCGCACTGCGCGGGTTGGTGGCGCAGGGCTCTGTTCGCAAGCTTGCTGTGGGTGATGCGGACTACTTGGCGGACGCCGTGGTGCTCGACGCTGCGATGGATGCACTGGCGGCGATCCTGTCAGCCATGCACGCGGCGTCTCCCAAGGAGACGGGCTTTACGCCCGGCGCCGTTGCCCATGCTGCGTGGCCTGCCGCTGATGATGGCGTTGCCGCGGCTCTGATTGCCGAGGGCTGCTCGCGTGGCGTGTGTGCCGCCGAGGGTGCCGAGGTATTCGACCCGCACTCCGCTGCCGCCGCGGCGCGTGTGGTGCGCGAGGCCTGCGAACGTATCGTTGCCTTGCTGGACGAAGCCGGCCTCGATGCACCGATATTGCCCGAGGTGGGCGAGCAGTTGCAGCTCGATCGCGACACCATGACGCGTGCCCTGCGCGAGCTTTCGCTCAATCGCTCGATCGTTAAGGTCGAGCGCGACGTTGCCCTGTCCGCTGCCGCCGAGGCCCATGCGCGCGAGCTTGTTGCCGCCGCCATTGAGGCAGCCGGCGGTGCTGCCACCACGAGCGTACTGCGCGAGGCCCTGGGTGTGTCGCGCAAACGTGCCATCAGCATCTTGGAGCACCTGGATGCCGTGCGCTTTACGGTGCTCGACAAGGATGCCGGCGGCCTGCGCTCCCTGCGCTAGATTGGCTGCTCGGTTTGGTAAAATACCGCCGCACTTGGGAACGGATGGGCTCCGGTGGGCTCCGCGGTCCTCAAAACCGTTGCGAGGCGTGCAAAACGTCTTGGATGTGTTCGATTCACATACGTTCCCGCCATACGCTACCAGCGCTTTTGTGCTCGCGGTCTTGCTGCGTGCCGCAAGGGCGCTGTTTTGTTTTTGTGCGGGTCCGCCGTGTCGTCTGCCTTGTCGCCTACGGTATTTGCCCCGTGCGCTGGGTTTAGAACGCGCCGATGGAGGTGTTTTGCCGTATGACTACCGTAAGACGGGCCGATCTTTCTTGTGTCGTCCAGGCGGGCGGGTTGTCGTCGCGCATGGGCCGCGATAAGGCGCGCATGGCGTTTTGCGGCGAGCCGCTCATCGAGCGCGTGCTGGGCCGGCTGGCGCCAGTTGCCGGCGAGTTGGTCGTGACGACTTCGCGTCCCAGCGAGCTGGCCTACCTTGAGGAGCGCGCGTTTGGCGGCCTGGTGCCGCGAATAGTGTCGGACCTTGAGGGGCCGGCGGGCGCCATGCGCGGCATCGCGAGTTCGCTGACTGCGGCCCGGCTGCCTCTCGTTGCTATCGTCGCCTGTGATATGCCGTTTGTCTCTTCGGAGCTAATCGGTGCCCTTGCTGGCTGTGTTGAGGCCGAGGCGCTCGACGTGTGCGTGCCGCGCGAGGAGCGGGGAATTGAGCCGCTTTGCGCCGTCTGGCGCCGTGACGCGTGTGCGCCGGTTGCCCAAGAGCTGCTCTCCTGCGACCGACAGCGCATTCGCTGCCTGATCAATCGCGTTCAGGCCGGTTATATGGATGAGCCGCAGATCGTTAAGGCCGCGGGCTCGACGCTCTGCTTCGAGAACGTCAATACGCCCGAGGAGTTTGCGGCGGCCGAGTTACTCGCCTAGACGATTGGAGTTGCCATGTCTCACGATATTTGTCCCGACACGGGAGAACCTTGCACTTGCGACGGGTCCGAACCCTGTACCTGCGGTTGCGGTGGCTGTGGACATACTGCGGAAGAGGAAGCGGCCGCCGCGGCGTATCGCGATGCACACCGCGAAGGCCCGTCCGGTGATGCTCTCGACCATGAACGCAAGATCATCGTTTCGTTCGATAGCACCTTCGATGTGATGGAATGCGAGCAGCTGTGCCTTGCCGCCGGTGTGCCCGGGCGCATCATGCCGCTGCCCGGCTCCATCACCGCCGGCTGCGGGCTGTGCTGGGCCATGCCGTTCTCGGGCGATGCACTCGCCGCCTTCCGCGCTGCCACCGAAGGCCGCATAACCCCCGCCGACTACCATCAGCTCGTCCTCTAACCACCAACATCACCACAAAGGTGCCTGTCCCCAATGTGGTGGTTTGGAACATGTGGACGAAACAGGTTTGAAACACGGGTTTTGCATGTCAGGCACTCAAAAACGCTTCTACCTGCATCGTAATCAAAACGAAACATCTGCCCGTCTGCTTATGCGAAACTTTCCCGCAACAGTGCGATATTATCCATACTCGATAAAGTTCGCGGCGCATAGGGTGCCGCGATCAACATTTTTCGTTTCCCATCATTGGAGGAAGCATGAGCTACACGCAGAAAGTTCTCGAAGAGCTCAAGGCCCGCTATCCCGAGCAGCCTGAGTTCATCCAGGCCGCGACCGAGATCCTCGGCACCATCCAGCCGGCGCTCGACGCCCACCCCGAGTACGAGGAGGCCGCCCTGCTGGAGCGCCTCGTCGAGCCCGAGCGCATCGTCATGTTCCGTGTTCCCTGGGTCGACGACCAGGGCAAGGTTCAGGTCAACCGCGGCTATCGCGTCGAGTTCAACTCTGCCATTGGACCCTACAAGGGCGGTCTGCGCTTTAACCCGACGGTCACCCTGGGTATGCTCAAGTTCCTGGGCCTGGAGCAGATCCTCAAGAACAGCCTGACCACCCTTCCCATGGGCGGCGGCAAGGGCGGCTCCGACTTTGACCCCAAGGGCAAGTCCAACAACGAGATCATGCACTTCTGCCAGTCCTTCATGACCGAGCTCTATCGCCACATCGGCCCCAACACCGACGTTCCCGCCGGCGACTTGGGCGTTGGCGGCCGCGAGGTTGCCTACCTGTTCGGTCAGTACAAGCGCCTGACCAACGAGTGGACCGGCGTCCTCACCGGCAAGGGCCTCTCCTTTGGCGGCTCGCTCGCCCGTACCGAGGCCACCGGCTACGGCCTCGCCTACTTTGTGGACGAGTACCTCAAGAGCCGCGGCGACTCCTTCGAGGGCAAGAACGTCGTCGTTCATGGCTCCGGCAACGTCGCCATCTACGCGGTTCAGAAGGTCGCCCAGCTCGGCGGCAAGGTGCTGGCCTGCTCCGATACTCACGGCTGGGTCGAGGATCCCGACGGCATCGACTACACTGTGCTCGAGCACGTCTACAACAAGAAGCGCTCCGGCCACGACAAGGGCGTTACGCTCGCTATGTACGTTGACGAGAAGCCCAACGCCGTGTGGCACGAGGGCGACGGCCGCGGCGTGTGGCAGCTTCCCTGCGATATCGCGCTGCCCTGCGCTCGCGAGAACACGCTGCTGCTCGAGGACGCCCAGGCACTCGTCGCCAACGGCTGCAAGGTGGTCGGCGAGGGCGCGAACATGCCCACGACCATCGAGGCCACGACTTACTTCCAGGAGAACGGCGTCGCCTTTATGCCCGGTAAGGCTGCCAACGCCGGCGGCGTGCTCGTGTCCGGCCTGGAGATGAGCCAGAACGCCGAGCATCTGTCCTGGACCTTCGAGGAGGTCGACGGCAAGCTCGAGCAGCTCATGCGTGGCATGTTCCACAACGTGGACGACACCGCCAAGGAGTACGGCCAGGAGGGCAACTTTGTTATGGGCGCCAACATCGCCGGCTTCCTGAAGGTCGCTGACGCCATGCTCGCCCAGGGCGTCTGCTAGGTCTTCGCTCGACATAGCATGTGATAAGGCTTCCAGCCATTCCGGCTGGGAGCCTTTTCTATCCCGGAGGACTCCTCATAACTTGCGGTGATATACGGACTGTTTTGCGTTCCAGAACGGTTAATCAGTCCGTATATCACCGCAAGTTATGGATGGGTGGGTGGATTTTGTCCTAAAACGGTGTGCGGCCCCTCGTTTGGTACACTTAAAAGTACTGGACAAGTGAAGAGATGGGGGAGAACGTGCTCAAGTTCGGTACCTACGTCCGTGTTGGAAACGCGGCCGAAGCCTATGAGCTCTTACAGAAGAACCGCAACAACAAGATTGTGGGCGGCGGCATCTGGATGCGCCTGGGATCGCGTCGCGTGGCGACGGCGATTGACCTTTCGGCCTGCGGACTCGATCAGATCGAGGAGACCGAGACCGAATTTCGCATCGGCGCCATGTGCACCCTGCGTCAGCTCGAGCGTCATGCCGGGCTCAACGCGCTTGTCAACAATGTCTTTGAGTTCGCTGTCCACGACATCGTGGGCGTGCAGCTGCGCAATACCGCCACGGTGGGCGGCAGCATCTACGGCCGCTTTGGCTTCTCGGACGTTCTCTCCGCCTTTCTCGCGCTCGATTCCTATGTTGAGTTGACGGGCGCCGGCCGCGTGCCGCTCGCCGAGTTCGCGGACATGGGCTATGTGCGCGACGTGATCGAGCACGTGGTGGTCGTCAAGCACGATTACCGTGCCAGCTATGAGGCCGTGCGCAAGGCCGCGACCGACTTCCCCTCGCTCAACGTCACCGCTGCCTGGTGGAACAACAGCTGGCATGTCACCGTGGGTGCCCGTCCGCTGCGTGCGACCCTGCTGCAGGGCGAGGCATGCGGTCTGGTGAACGAGCAGCCTTCCGAGGACGAGCTGCGCGCCCTGGCCACGTCCGTACGCGCGCTGAGCTACGGCACCAATATGTGGGGCTCGGCCGACTACCGCCGTCGCATCTCGGCGCCGCTTGCCGTGCAGGCCGTGCGCCGCGCCGCCGGCATCGAGCTTTCGGCCGCGCTTGCCCGCGAGCTCGAGACCGTGCAAGTGCCTAAGTTTGCCACGGACGAGTATTCCTGCCGCCGCGTGCCCGGCGTCGATTCTAGCGAGGTGCGCTAATGGCTGCCAAACTCATCGATCTTTCCTTTACGCTCAACGGCCGCAAGGTCAAGGTTCAGATTGCCCCCGACACCATGCTCTTTGCGCTGCTGCGCGAACAGGGCTGCGCGTCGGTGCGCTGTGCCTGCGAGACCACCAACTGCGGCCTGTGCACGGTGTGGCTCGACGGCGACCCGGTGCTGAGCTGCTCGGTTCCCGCCGCCCGTGTTGAGGGACACACCATCACCACGCTTGAGGGCCTCAAGGCCGAGTCCGAGGCACTTGCCCGCGCGATGGCTGCCGAAGGTGCCGAGCAGTGCGGTTTTTGCGCCCCCGGCCTCATCATGAACGTGCTGGCGCTTGCCCGCGCCGCCAAGGAGGACCCGAGCCTCGTCGCCACGCGCGAGGAGCTCTCGCGCCAGCTAGCCGGCAACCTCTGCCGTTGCAGCGGCTACGAGAGCCAGCTGCGCGCCATCGTGCGCTTCCTTAACGAGTCCGGTGTTCAGGTGGGCTTTGAGATGCCCGAGCTGCCGGTCAACGACACCAGCTGCGACGGTGTCTCCTACAAGCAGATCACCCACAAGCAGCCCAAGAAGGACTCGAAGGCTCTGCTCGAGGGACGTCCCGTCTACACGGGTGACCTGGTGCCCGCCGGCGCCCTGATCGTCAAGCTCAAGCGCAGCCCCTATGCCCGCGCCAAGATCCGCTCCATCGATACGTCGCGCGCCCTGAAGGTGCCCGGCGTGGTGGGCGTCTACACCTACGAGGACGTGCCCCAGCGCCGCTTTACCATCGCCGGTCAGAGTTATCCGCAGCCGAGTCCCTACGACCGCCTGATCCTCGAGAACCTGGTGCGTTATCAAAACGAGGAGGTGGCGATCGTCGCCGCCGAGACCGAGGAGGCCGCCGACAAGGCACTCAAGCTCATCAAGATCGATTACGAGGTGCTCGAGCCCCTGCTCGACTTTACCCAGGCACTCGATAACGACATCGTGGTCCACCCCGAGGGCGACGTGACCTTTATGTTCCCGCAAGGCGGCGACGTTGCTCGCAACCTGGTGTGCAGCGGTACCAGCGATTTTGGCGACCTTGACGAGGCGTTCGCCCAGAGTGACATCGTCTTTGAGCGCACCTACACCAGCCAGGCCACGCAGACCGCGCCCATGGAAACTTTCCGCGCCTTCGCGACGACCGACGCGTTCGGGCGCATCTCGGTGACCACCTCGACGCAGGTGCCCTTCCACGTTCGCCGCATGGTCGCGCAGTCGCTCGACATCCCGCAGTCGCAGGTGCAGGTCATTAAGCCGCGCATCGGCGGCGGCTTTGGCTCCAAGCAGACGGGCTGCTGCGAGATCTTCGTGGCGTTCGTCACCCAGCAGACCGGCCGTCCGAGCTATTGCTGCTACACCCGCGAAGAGACCATCACCGCGGGCAACTCGCGTCACCAGATGCAGATGACCGTTAAGCTGGGCGCCATGAACGACGGCACTATCACGGCCATCGACCTGCACACGCTGTCCAACGCCGGCGCCTATGGCGAGCATGCCACCACGACAATCGGCCTTTCGGGCCACAAGAGCCTGCCCATCTACAACCATGTGAAGGCGAGCCGCTTTAGCTGGGACGCCGTCTACACCAATACCAACCGTGGCGGCGCGTATCGTGGCTACGGTGCCACCCAGGGCCAGTTTGCCGTGGAGAGTGCCGTCAACGAGCTCGCCGACATGCTACACATGGATCCCGCCGACCTGCGCCTTAAGAACATCGTGCGCGAGGGCGAGATCATGCCGCAGTACTACAACGAGAAGCTCAACGCCTGCGCGCTCGACCGCTGCCTGCTGCGCGCGATGGACATGATCGGTTGGCGCGACAAGCCGCTGGCCGTCGACCTGGGCGACCGCGTGCGTGCCCTGGGCTGTGCGCTCACCATGCAGGGCTCGGGTATTTCCAACGTGGATATCGCCGGCATCGACATGCGCCTGGAAGAGGACGGCTTCATTACCATCGGCACCGGCGCCACCGATAACGGCATGGGCGTCGATACAATCCTGGCGCAGATTGCCGCCGAGGAGCTGGGCGTGGAGAGCTCGCTGATCGTGGTGCGCGGCGTGGACACCGACGTGTCGCCGTTCGACGCCGGCTCGTACGCGAGCTCGGGTACGTACGTGACGGGCCTTGCCGCCAAGAACGCCGCGACCGAGCTGCGTGAGAAGATCTGCGCCAAGGCCGCCCAGATGTGGGACGTGGACGCCGCCGACGTGGTCTTCGATGGCCAGTACGTGCGTCTGTCCGACGAGCGCGCCGCGCGCGAGCAGAACCGCTACCTTACGCTGCGCGACTTTGCCAACCTGTGCGTCAAGAACATCGCGGGCGGCGACGCGCTGACCTCGCACGCCTCTGCCTGCCTGCCCGTTTCGCCTCCGCCGTTTATGGCCGGTATTGCCGAGGTCGAGGTCGACAAGGCCACCGGCAAGGTGAGTGTGGTGGACTATGCGGCGGCCGTCGACTGCGGCACCGTGATCAACGAGGCGCTCGCGCGCGTCCAGGCCGAGGGCGGCATTGCCCAGGGTATCGGTCATGCGCTCTACGAGATTGTCGAGCACGATGATCGCGGTCGCCTGCGCACCGGCAACTTTATGAGCTACAAGCTGCCCACGCGCCTGGATATCGGCAGCATTCGCGTGGCCTTTGAGCCGAGCTGCGAGCCGACGGGCCCGTTTGGTGCCAAGTCGATCGGCGAGGTCGTCATCAACACGCCGCTCGCCGCCGTGGCCTCGGCAGTGGCGCACGCCACCGGCCACCAGGTGCGCTCGCTTCCGATCACGCCCGAGAAGGCCCTGCTGGGGGAGTAACAGGTCAGCGAACAAGCCGTAATGGGCGGGGCGGGGCAACTCGTCCCGCCTTTTGCACTCGTGGTGAGGTCGTGAGCTTGTAAAAGGTGTGCGTGCGCTTGCCGTTCGTATCTGCTATCATTCCTAGTCTGTGCGCTCATGCGGGCGTGGCGGAATTGGTAGACGCGCCAGATTTAGGTTCTGGTGGGATTCCCGTGAAGGTTCGAGTCCTTTCGCCCGCACCATCGCACCTGCGTCGGCCCTGGCCGTCGCGACACTTTGTTGCATAAAGGTACCAGCACCTCAGATAAGCTGGGCAGTATGAGGAGGAACGTGTTGAACATCACCGCTTCTGACGTCAAGGACGCCAAGCTCACCGCTACGGTCACCATCCCGGCCGCCGACGTCGACGCCGCGATCAAGAAGGCCTACAAGGACACCGCCAAGAAGTACCGCTTCCCGGGCTTCCGTGCCGGTAAGGCTCCCCGTCCGGTCATCGACTCCGCACTTGGCGCCGAGGCTACCCTCGCTCAGGCCACCAACGACCTGATCGCCGCCAACGAGCCCGCCGTCCTCAACGAGCTGGACATCGTCCCCACCAAGAACGGTGACTACAAGGAGCTCGACCTCGCCAAGGATCACGAGGACTACACCTACACCGTCGAGTTCTCCCTGCGTCCTGCTGCTGAGCTCTCCTCCTTCGACGCCGTCGAGATCGAGATGCCCCCCGCGGAGGTCACCGAGTCCGAGATTAACAACCAGGTCGAGATGCTCCTCAACTACCGTGCCACCTTCGAGGACGTCGAGGGTCGCGCCGTCGAGGCTGACGACTATGTGACCGTCGACCTCAAGGCCGTCGAGAACGCCGACAACTTTGCCGCCGAGGGCCGCATGCTCATCGCCGGTAGCGACAGCAACCCCAAGGAGTTCAACGAGGCCCTGATCGGCGCTAACGTTGACGACGTTAAGACCGTCACCTGGACCGACGAGGTCGAGGAGGGCGAGGAGGCCGAGACCCACACCGTCGAGGTCACCGTCAAGGGCATCAAGGTCCGCAACACCCCCGAGCTCACCGACGAGCTCGTCAAGTCCGACTTCGGCTTTGACAGCATCGACGCCATGCGCGACGCCATCAAGATCGAGATCGAGCAGGACAAGGCTTCCCGCCTGCCGGCCGAGAAGGAGAACCGTTGCGTCTCCGCTCTCGCCGAGCGTCTGCAGCTCGACGAGATGGACGCCGACTACGAGCAGTCCGTCTTTGAGGAGCTCGGCCAGAACTTCCTGTCCAACCTCGCTGCTCGTGGCATGACGCTGGACACCTGGCTGCCCGCTTCCGGTCTGACCATGGAGCAGTTCATCGGCGACCTGCACAAGCAGGCCAACGACGTTGCCCGTGAGTCCCTGGCTCTGGACGCCCTCGCCCGTGAGCTCAAGATTGAGGTCACCGAGGACGACATCAACGCCGAGTTCGAGAAGGCCGGCGTCAAGGACGTCGAGGTTTCCAAGGCCGAGTTCATCGCCGATGGCCGCATGCCTGCCGTCCGCGAGTCCATCCGTCGCTCCAAGGCCGTCGACCACCTGGTCGAGAACGCCAAGGTGACCGAGGTCGACGAGACCGCCAAGGACGCCGAGTAATTCTCGCCACCTTGCCTACGAGCGCATGCGTGCGCCCGTGATGGGGTAAAGTTATACACCGGTTATCCGGTTGCTTCGTACGGTGCCAGCCAATGCATAGCATGCGGGCACCGTACGTTTATCTAGAACCAATTTGGTCCGCAAGAGAGAAATGGAGATGCGTATGATCGCTAAGTTCGATTCCGCCCTCGTGCCATACGTTATCGAGCAGACGCCGCGCGGCGAGCGCAGCTACGATATCTATTCGCGCCTGCTCAACGATCGCATCATCTTCTTGGGCGAGGAGATCAACTCCGTCAGCGCCAACCTGGTCGTTGCCCAGCTGCTGCATCTTGAGAGCCAGGATGCCGAGAAGGATATCTCGCTCTACATCAATTCGCCCGGTGGCGAGGTCTACTCCGGCCTGGCTATTCTGGACACCATGAACTTCATTAAGCCGCAGGTCTCCACCATCTGCGTCGGTATGGCCGCGTCTATGGCCGCCGTGCTGCTTTCGGCCGGCGCCAAGGGCAAGCGCTTCTGCCTGCCGCATTCCAAGGTCATGATTCACCAGCCCAGCGGCGGTGCGCAGGGCCAGCAGACCGAGATTGAGATCGTGGCCGAGGAGATCAAGAAGACCCGTCGCGAGCTCAACCAGATCCTGTCCGACGCCTCTGGCCAGCCCATCGAAAAGGTCCAGGCCGATACCGAGCGCGACAACTACCTGACCGCTGCCGAGGCCCTCGACTACGGCCTGATCGATCGTATCGTCACCTCGCGCGACCTCGCCGCGAAGGATGCCTAGGATGGCAGGAAACATGCAGGACAACTTTGACGAGAACGGCAACCCCATCCGCTGCTCCTTCTGCGGAAAAGAGCAGGGCCAGGTCCGTCGCCTCGTAAAGGGCCCGACCAACATCTTTATCTGTGACGAGTGCGTCGCCGCCTGTTCCGAGATTCTGGAGGAGTCGCTGGCTTCGGACTTTATGGACGCTGCCCGCAACGGCAAGCTGCCGGGCTTCCTCAACGACCATGGTCAGGCTGCATCCCAGCCCGCCGTGGACCCCGAGACCGAGGGCTTTGAGCTCGAGGACGACCGCCAGGTCATCACGCACGTGCCGACGCCGCACGAGATTTATGACGAGCTTTCGGCCTATGTTATGGGCCAGGAGGACGCCAAGCGCGCCATGTCGGTTGCCGTGTACAACCACTACCGCCGCGTGATTGAGGGTGGCGCTGCGCTTTCGGCCTTTGACGACGGCTTGGACTCGCAACTCGACGATGATATGGATGATGTGGAGCTCGCCAAGTCCAACATCCTGCTGCTCGGTCCCACTGGTACCGGCAAGACCCTGCTCGCCCAGACGCTTGCGCGCATCCTCGAGGTGCCGTTTGCCATCGCCGATGCCACCGCGCTTACTGAGGCCGGTTACGTTGGCGAGGACGTGGAGAACATCCTGCTCAAGCTCATCAACGCCGCCGATGGCGACATTGAGCGCGCACAGGTTGGCATTATCTACGTGGACGAGATCGACAAGATCGCCCGCAAGGCCGAGAACCTCTCCATCACCCGCGACGTTTCGGGCGAGGGCGTTCAGCAGGCGCTGCTTAAGATCCTTGAGGGCACGGTGGCAAGCGTTCCGCCCACCGGCGGCCGCAAGCATCCCCAGCAGGAGCTGCTGCAGATCGACACGACCAACATCCTGTTCATCTGCGGCGGTGCCTTTGTGGGTCTGGACAAGATTATTGCCGATCGCGTGGGCAACAAGGGCGTGGGCTTTAACTCCGAGATTGCCGGCCCCACCTCGGTCGACGAGAACGACCTGCAGCGTCAGGTACTCCCGCAGGACCTCAACGCTTTTGGCATGATCCCCGAGTTTGTGGGACGTACGCCCGTCGTCACCCAGACGCAGGCGCTCGACGAGGATGACCTGGTGTCGATCCTGACCGAACCCAAGAACGCCGTGGTGCGCCAGTACCGCAAGATGTTCCAGCTCGAGGACGTTGAGCTTGAGTTTGAGGACGCCGCCCTGCACGAGATCGCCCGCATGGCGCTCGCCCGCAAGACCGGCGCCCGCGGCCTGCGTTCCATCTGCGAGGACGTGCTGCAGCAGACGATGTTCGACCTGCCCAGCGAGGAGGGTGTTTCCAAGGTCATCGTGACTGAAGCCTCCGTAAAGGGCGAAGAACAGCCCCAACGCATCTACGGGTAAACCAACCAAAAACGTGGTTGCAAATAGCCTCCGACCACCCGCGGTCGGAGGCTATTTTATATATACGCAATAACCCCAACTACCTGTGTTATTCTGTGTGTTTGTTTAAAGTCTCAGCAAAGTCCATTCAGACTGAAGTAATCGATACCTAAGGCGTGTCCGCCTGCTTGGTTTTCGTAGATTCCGCACGAGCCGAAGAGCACTAAATGTGCTCTTCGTGCGAGCCCAGGATCTGACCGAGCGAAAACCAAGCAGGCGGACACGCCGACGGGCAAGGGAGAGATATATGGAAGAAATGCCCAAGAACTACGATCCGTCGACCAACGAGCCGGCGATCCTGCAGAAGTGGCTCGACGGCGGCTACTACAAGCGCCGTGAGGGCGTGGGCGACTGCACCGTCACCATTCCGCCTCCCAACGTGACCGGCAAGCTCCACATGGGCCATGCCACCGACGACTCCATCCAGGACGCCATCGTCCGTATGGCCCGCATGCGCGGCAAGTCCACGCGCTGGGTGCTGGGCACCGATCACGCCGGTATCGCCACGCAGACAAAGGTCGACAAGAAGCTCAAGAGCGAGGGCATCAGCCGCCTGGAGATCGGTCGCGATAAGTTTGTCGACGCCTGCTGGGACTGGACCCACGAGTACGGCGGCATCATCGTCGAGCAGATCAAGCGTATGGGCTGCTCCGTCGACTTCGACAACGAGCGCTTTACCATGGACGAGGACTACGCGCAGGCCGTACGCAAGGTCTTCTGTGATTGGTATCATGACGGCCTGATCTATCGCGGCAAGCGCATCGTTAACTGGTGCCCCAACTGTACCACCGCCATCTCGGACGACGAGGCCGAGTATAAGGACGAGAAGGGCCACCTGTGGCACCTGCGCTACCCGCTGACCGAACCGGTCAACGGCCAGGACTACATCGTCGTCGCCACCACGCGCCCCGAGACCATGCTCGGCGACACGGGCGTCGCCGTCTCCCCGAAGGACCCCGAGAAGGCCGCCTTCGTGGGTAAGACCGTCAAGCTTCCCATCGTCGACCGCGAGATCCCCATCTTTGAGGATTGGCATGTCGACGCCAACTTTGGCTCCGGCTTTGTTAAGGTCACCCCAGCCCACGACCCCAACGATTACGCTATGGGTCAGGCCCACGACCTGCCGCAAATCAACATCTTCGACGAGCACGCGGTGGTCGTCGAGGGTTATGGCGAGTTTACCGGCATGACTCGCGAGGAGTGCCGCGAGGCCGTCATCAAGTGGTTCGAGGAGCACGACCTGCTCGATCACGTCGAGGACCTCGATCACTCCGTCATGCACTGCTACCGCTGCGACGCCGCGCTTGAGCCGTGGCTGTCCGAGCAGTGGTTTGTGGCCGTTGACAAGCTCAAGGGGCCGGCGCTTGACGCCGTTAACTCCGGTAAGGTTACCTTCCACCCCGCGCGTTGGACGCAGACCTACACCACCTGGATGGAGAACCTTAAGGACTGGTGCATTAGCCGCCAGCTGTGGTGGGGCCACCGCATCCCCGTGTTCTACTGCGAGGACTGCGGCTGGGAGGACGCTCTTACCGAGGACACCGATGTGTGCCCCAAGTGCGGCGGCCATCACGTGCATCAGGACGAGAACGTGCTGGACACCTGGTTCAGCTCGCAGCTGTGGACCTTCGCCACGCAGGGCTGGCCGCAAAAGCCGGAGCTGCTCGAGGGACATCACCCCACGACGGCGCTCGTCACCGCGCGCGACATCATCGCGTTGTGGGTCGCCCGCATGGTCATGAGCTCGCTGTACTTCCTGGACGAGGTGCCGTTTAAGGACGTCGTCATCTACCCGACGATTCTTGCCAAGGACGGAAGCCGTATGTCCAAGTCCAAGGGCAACGGCGTTGACCCCATGGACCTCATTGGCATGTACGGCGCCGATGCTATGCGCTACAACTTGCTCACGCTGTGCACCAACAACCAGGACGTCAAGTTTGACGCGAACATCGACAAGAAGACCAAGAAGCTCATCGACAGCCCGCGCACCGACCAGGCCAAGAGCTTTGTGACCAAGATCTGGAACGCCAGCCGCTTCCTGCTCATGAACATGGAGGGCTACACGCCCGGTGAGCCCGTCGTTGAGACGCCGGCCGACGCTTGGATGTTCAGCCGCCTGGCAAAGGCCGTGAAGATGGTCACCGAGGGCATCGAGAATTACACCTTTGGCGACATGGCCCGCGGCGTGCAGCAGTTCTTCTGGAACGAGGTCTGCGACTGGTACGTCGAGGTCACCAAGGCCCGTCTGAAGGGCGAGGGCCGTCTGCAGGCGCAGCGCAACCTGATCTTTGTGCTCGACACCTCCATTCGCCTGATGCACCCGCTTATGCCGTTTGTCACCGAGGAGATCTGGGACAACATGCCGGCGAGCGTGCTCGACCTGGACGCCGAGGGCAACCTGGACCGCGCCGAGGCGCTCATGATCGCCAAGTGGCCGGAGCCCGCCGACTACGCTAAGTATGTCGATGAGGATGCTGAGCGCGCGTTTGAGCTGTGCCGCACCGTCGTTTCCGCCGCCCGCGCCACGCGTTCGCGTTATCGCTTGAGCCCCAAGGCCGAGCTCGACGTGGTCGTGCGCGCCGGTGCCGAGGATATCGAGAAGCTCGAGAGCCTGCGCTCGACCATCGAGCCGCTGGCCAACACCGCCTCGCTGGTTATGGGTACCGACGTCGAGAAGCCGGCCGCGAGCATCGCCGTGGTCGACAGCGGCGTCGAGGTCTTTGTGGTGCTCGAGGGCAAGGTTGATCTTTCGGCCGAGAAGGCACGTCTGGAGAAGGAGATCGCCGCGGCCCAGAAGGAGCTCGCCGGCTGTGAGAAGACGCTTGCCAACGAGGGCTTTGTGGCCAAGGCCGCGCCCGCGGTGGTCCAGAAGAAGAGGGACCGTGCAGCTGAGCTCAAGGAGATCCTGGCGGCGCTGACTGCTCAGGTTGCTGATTTCTCGTAAGGTTTACTGGGGGGCGCGTCCCGATGCTTTGCTCTCCGCTGCGGACAGTCCTGCGCAAGACGGACAGCACATTAAGTGCTGTCCTTTGCGTGCGGAACTTGCGGCGAGCAAAGCATCGGGCCGCTCCTACTTCGTTTACGTTGTTGTTTGCAACTGGTAGGTTAGGGCCACTTGGTTGTGGCCTTGATTTCGCTGCAAGCGGATAAAGGCTGATATTGTCAACGCGAGGGGCTCATTCTTTTTGGTGGGCCTCTTTTTCTGTTATGGGGGACTTTGGGTTATGGCTAAGCGTTCTGGGTCTTATGTCGTTCCTTTCTCGTTTGAGTTGCTTTCGTTTGGTGAGGCTGTTGGGCTGGCTGCCGATACGGGGCGGATTTCTGGGGATGCTGGTCCTCTGCTCGAGACGGTTGTCGATATGCTCGATGAGCTGGGGCGTCCGGACGAGTACTTTGATTGCATTCAGGTTGCCGGCACCAATGGCAAGACTTCGACTACGCGTTTTTCGGCTGCCATTCTTCGTGGTGAGGGGCTCAAGACCGCGCTGTATACGTCGCCGCAGCTTGTTCGCTATCCCGAGCGCATGGAGGTCGATGGACGCGTCGTGAGCGACGAGGCGTTTGCCCGTGGCGTTTCGGCAGCTGTCGAGGCGGGACATCGCGTGAATGCGCGCCGTGTGGCGGCGGGGGAGCGTGCCTATACCATCACGCCGTTTGATCTTTTGACGGCTGCTGCACTTGTGGTGTTTGCCGAGGCCCGCGTGGATGTTACCGTGCTCGAGGTTGGCATGGGCGGGCGTTGGGACGCCACGAGTGCGACCGATCCCGTCGCCGTTGCCATTACGGGCATTGGGCTCGATCACACACGAATTTTGGGCGATACGCTCGAGGCCATTGCGGGGGAGAAGGCTGCGGTCATTAAGCCCGGACGCCTGGTTGTGCTGGGCGAGGGCACGCACGAGGCGAGCGTTCAGCGCGTGATGGATGCTCGTTGCCGCGAGTGCGGCGTTGTGCCGCTTGTGGTAAGCCACGCCACGACTAAGGTGCCGGAGCACGTGGGCGATACGGTTGAGTTTAGCTGCACCACGCCGCGTGCGATCTATACGTCGAGCATGGTCAAGCCGGCCTATCAGCCGCAGAATGCCGCGTGCGCGATTATGCTTTGCGAGGGGTATCTGGGTCGCGAGCTCGACCACGAGGCGCTGGATGCTTCGCTTATGGGCTGCCCCACGCCGGGCCGCTTTGATGTACTGGGAACTGATCCGCTCAAGCTGATCGACGCCTGCCATAACCCTCAGAGCTGCGAGAACTTTGTGAGCGCGCTGGACGAGATCGATCCGTGCGTGGAGAACCGCCCCACGCTGCTGTGTGCCGCGCTGGCCGATAAGGACGTGGCGGGTATCGCTGACGTTCTGGTTCCGGCGTTCCCCCGCGTGGTCGTGACCCAGACCGATTCCGATCGCGCCCTGCCGGCAGAGGAGCTCGCCGCCCTCGTTGATGCCGATAAGCTCGCGGGCGTATACCCCAGCGTTTCCGAGGCCCTTGCAGCTTTCAACGCCGCGGGCGAGCCCTTCGTAGCAGCCGGCACCATCACCCTAGCCGGTGAAGTGGCCGGCCTCCTCCGTTAACCCATCCCCTCATCAGTTGCGGTGAAATACGGACTGTTTTACAAGCCAGAAGCCTCAGACAGTCCGTATATCACCGCAACTCAAAAGCAGTCAATTTGGGATGGGGCTTTTTTGCTACCCTGTGCCCTGAGTTGACTCGCTTGCCACGAAATGGGCCTATCTACTACGTTTGACCGGTTACCTCCAACCATACGGAACATCGCGAAATTAAAACCGCAGGTAGACGGCTTGCGTATTTTGCGAAAACTCGGTTATGGTCGACCCATGCGGGTTAAACGTAGTAGATAGGCCGTTTTTGTGGCGCGGTATTGGTGGGATGCGGCAAAGGGGCTGCCCCTTTGCCGCATTGGCTAGACTAGGCGGACCAGATCGTGAGGGTAGGCGTTGAGAATCTCGACGCCGGACTCGGTAACCAGGGCCAGGTCCTCGATGCGGACGCCGGTGCGGCCGGGGAGGTAGATGCCCGGCTCGATGGAGAAGGTCATGCCCGGCTCTACGACCTGCTCGTTGACGAGCGAGACGTCACCAGGCTCGTGGTCCTGCAGACCGATCGAGTGGCCTAGGCGATGCGTAAAGTACTTGCCGTAGCCTGCGTCCTCAATCACGTCGCGCGCGGCACGGTCCAGGTCGCACATGCGAACGCCCGGTGCGATGAGCGCCTCGGCGGCCTCGTTGGCGCGGCGAACGATGTCGTAGACGCGTGCGGTCTCCTCGTCCGGCTCGCCCCAAAAGAACGTGCGCGTCATGTCCGAGCAGTAGTTGCGGCGACGTCCGCCAATGTCGAACAGCACTACGTCGCCGCGCTTGAGTACGGTGTCGTCGGGCTCGTGATGTGGGTCTCCGGCGTTGGCGCCAAAGCTCACGATGGGCGGAAAGCTAAAGCCCTCGCAGTCGTGCTTGCGGTACAGACCGAGCATCTGGTCGGCAATTTCGCGCTCCGTCACGCCCTCGTGAACGAGCTTGATGGCGTCGGCCATCACGGCGTCGTTGGCGGCCGAGGACACGTGCATGAGCTCCTGCTCGGCGGCATCCTTGTGGGTGCGTGCGGCGGTGACGGCAAAGTCGCCCAGGAAAAACTCGCTGGCTGCGCGGCGCTCCATGAGCGGCATCAAAAAGCCGGAATGCATGACGGTGTCAATGCCAAGCGGCTTGTCTGGGTCGATCTCACTCGCGATGGCGTCGGCCACAACGTCGGTATCGGTGTGGTAGGCGACGCGGGCATTGTCGTACTCGGGCAGCTGATGCAGTGCGTTGACCAAGATCACGGGCTCGTTACCGCGTGTGAGCAGCACGCCGCAAAAACGCTCGAACATATCGGCATAAAAGCCGGTCAGGTAATAAATCGACCACGGGTCGTTTACGAGTAGCTGCGCGCCGGGGTGCTGAGCCTCGAGCGCATCGAGCACGCGCGCCACACGCTGGTCATCGACATGTGCCATACATCGTCCTTTCGCTAGGCTGCCACCATGGTATCCCAAGCCCGGCAGTTGGGGACGTTCCTTTTATGCCGGCACCTTGGGACACTCCTTTGCATCCCATGCGGCCCTCATAAGTTGCGGTGAAATACGGACTGTTTAGCGGCCTGAAGCCATAAAACAGTCCGTATTTCACCGCAACTGCGGAGGAGGGCGGGGTGGATGGTGGAGTAGCTAAAAGTGCCCCGTCCCTAATTAGCTACTTGGGCTCGGTCGATGTTCATGCTGGCGATTAGGCTGATGTTGGTGTCTAGGAGGTTCTCTAGCACGATGTCGCCCATGCGGATGGGGGCGTTGACGACTAGGCCGCGGATGAGGTCCATCGCCTGGGCGTGGAGTTCGAGCGGGATGGCCTCAGCCGTGCGCACGGGCAGCAGCGCCTCGTCGCCTCCGGATACGGCCACGGTGGTGGTGAGTACGCGCATGGGGCAGGTGAGCTCCTGATGTGCGAACTTATCACCACGCGGGCATCTGTTGCCGGTCACGGAGCGCACTTCTGCCACGACGCCGTCTGCGTCACGCTCTACCTCTACGGTCAGAAGGCACTCGGATGGGCAGGTGGTGCAGTTGAACTGCAGCGTTTCGATCGCGTTTATGCTCATGGCCTTACGCCTCCTCAACGGGATCGACGGACAGAACAATCTCACTAACACCCAGGTCGAGTACGCGCTGAATCACCTTTGCCGGCAGCGGGAAGCTTTCCATTACGCTCGGTTTAAACGGGCGGACCTTGCCTGCGAACAATTCCTCGTCGCCTGCCAGAATGCGCACACGGGCGGAATCGACCGGTCGGCGCACGCGGAAGTTGAGTTTGGTGAGTGCCACAGCCGTAATGCGTCCCGGCAGTGCGTAGCCCGCAATGCCGGCGGGGGAGACCGTGAGCTCGCAGCTGGCGACCATGCTATCGCCGACACCCAACGCGTATGCCGCCGCGGCTGCACCTGCGCGTTCAGACTCGGTCGTCACGTTGTCTGCCAGGTCGTGCACGTGCAGCACGTTGCCGCAGGCAAAGATGCCCGGAACGCCTGTCTGCAGGTTCTGGTCCACCACGGCACCGCGCGTGCGGGGATCCAGCTCCACGCCCGCGGCAACCGAAAGCTCGTTCTCGGGAATCAGGCCCACTGAAAGCAGTAGCGTGTCGCACGGAACAACGCGCTCGGTCCCCGGAATGGGTGCCAGGTGCTCGTCGACTTGACTCACCTCGACGGCCTCCACGCGATCGTGACCGATTACGCGCGTGACGGTGGTGGACAGGTGCAGCGGAATGCCAAAGTCGTCCAGGCAGTTCTTCACATTGCGACGCAGGCCGTTGGCGTACGGCATGAGCTCGTACACGCCCTCGACCGAAATCCCCTCGAGCGTGCAGCGGCGCGCCATGATCAGCCCGATGTCACCCGAGCCCAAAATGACGGCGCGCGAGCCAGGTTTGAGGTTCTCGATATTGATGTATCGCTGCGCCAGGCCGGCCGTAAACACGCCGGCGGGGCGGCTGCCGGGGATCTTGATCTCGCTGCGGGTGCGCTCACGGCAACCCATGGCAAGGACGACCGCGCGCCCGGTGAGCTGCAGCATGCCGGTGGGGCTCATGAGCGTGACGGTGTGGAGTGCGGCGTCTTCCGTGGACTCGCCCGAATCAATCCCAAGTACCATGCTGTCCAAGAACAGCGCAATGTCGGTCGCGCGTACCTGGTCGATAAAGCGCTGTGCGTACTCAGGGCCGGTGAGCTCCTGCTTAAAGTGCGATAGCCCAAAGCCGGGGTGAATGCACTGGCGCAGGATGCCGCCCAAGTGTTGCTCGCGCTCCACGATAGCCGCGCGCGCACTGGCCTTATGCGCGGCAAGTGCGGCAGCCATACCGGCAGGTCCGCCGCCGATAACGACCACGTCGAAGGTTTGCGTAGGTACTGCCTCAACGGTATCGCTATCAATCGCGCTCGATTTGAATTTCGCCATCTTAGCGCACCCCCTTCAAAGGTCCCTCAACGAGCCACGAGCCAGTGTCCTCCAGCAGCACCTCGCTGGGGTAACACCCCAGCTCACGGGCCAGAATCGCCACCACGCGGCTCTGGCAAAAGCCACTTTGGCAGCGGCCCATACCCGCGCGGCAGCGGCGTTTGACGCCCTCGACCGAAACCGCACCCGGGCGGCGTCGGATCGCGGCAACAATCTCGGCCTCGGGCACTGTCTCACAGCGGCAGACGATCTGCCCCCATGCAGGGTCGGACTCAATGAGCTCCTCCTTGCGCGCAAGCGGTGCGAGGTCAAAGTCGTCCGGTGCGCGGCGAATCTGATCCCAGTCGGCCCGCTCGCGCAAAGCAACGCCCGCTTCGCGCATCACGTGCTCCATGCGCTCAGCAATGGCCGGTGCGCTCGCCACGCCTGGCGACTGAATGCCCGCCGCCTGAAACAGCCCCGGCACCACGGCCGACTGCCCAATAAAGAAGTCGTTTGTTCCCTTGATGACCGGACGCCCGCCGGCAAACGCGCGCACCACGCGGCGCGTGTCCAGATCGGGCACCAGCTTGCGCGCGCCGGTCAGTAGCGCGTTCACATCGCTCGCATAGGTCTGTGTATCGCCCGGTTCGCGCACGGCAGCGGTCGCGGTGATAACGGTGTTGCCGTGCACGGTGCCCGTGACGATAACGCCCTTGGACACCGGCGTGGGCACGGGATAGAGCGGCATGAGCGCGCGCGGCTCCTTGTCCAGTACCACGATGTTTCCCTGGCGCCAGACTATCTGGAACTCCTCGGCGCCGGCCATATGCGAGATGTCCGCGGCACCGTTGCCCGCGGCGTTGATCAGATAGCGGCAGCGCACATCGCCGGCAGGCGTCACCAGCGTAAAGCGCGCAGCACCGTCGGTAGCCTCGCCGCCAGCAACTTCAATGGCTTCCACCGGCGCGGAGCGCATAAATGTCACGCCGTTGGCGACGGCATTCTCCAGCGCGGCGATGGCCACTTCAAATGGGTCAACGTAGCCGGTCGAAGGGCACCACAGCGCGCATGTTGCCTGGGCGCTCGCGCGCGGCTCCAGCTCGTGGATGCGCTCGGAATCGATAATCGACAGCTCGGGCACGCCGTTCGCCAGGCCATTTTGTCGCAGCTTCTCCAGGTGCGCACGGTCCTCGTCGCTAAAGCCCAACACCATCGAACCGGTTCGGCAAAACAAAAAACCCAGCTCCTGGGCCCACGTGCCATACAGCTCGCAACCGCGGGCATTGACCTGCGCCTTTACCGTGCCCGGCGCCGGATCGTAACCGGCATGCACTAGGCCGCCGTTGGCCTTCGACGCGTCCAGCGCGATGTCGTTGGCCGCCTCGACCACGCAAATGGACAGGTCAAACCGCGCGAGCTGCCGCGCGATGGCGCATCCGGTGATGCCCGCGCCGACAATCGCGATATCAAACGTTTCTGTCACAGTGCCTCCCAGACGAGTTGACAGGCCGTCAATAAGACTATCCTACGGTCCGCACACCCCCAGTGCGGCGGCAATGCGGCGAACAGCCCCGCAACACCCGCCAACGGCAGACGAGGGGAGACCCGGCAACGTCGACAACCTCGTCTGCCGGCTACTACGGCAACCGTTCGTCTCGATCTGTAACAGTTAGACGAGGATTTGGGTCCCAGATGTTACAGATTGAGACATTTGCCATGCGGGTCCTCCGTTTGTCTCGTTCTGTAACATCTAGACCCGTATTCCGCTCCCACCTGTTACAGATTGAGATGTTTGTGTCCGCGCCAGCCCCGTACCCAGCCGTGGTCCCATATAAACAAACCCCGTGGTAAACTTGCACGGACTGTTAATATTCCGAAAGGTACCCGTAATGTCCAAGTACATCTCCGAGCTCATGTCGCCGCAGCTTATGGGCGTCGTCTATGCCTTCGTTGGCTTTATCATCGCCCTGTATGTGCTGTCGGTCGTCTATGTGTTCATCGACGCTCGCCGCCGCGGCGCCAGCGCCTACGTGGCATGGGGCATCATCGCCCTCATCCCGTTTGTGGGCCTCATTGCCTACCTGGTCCTGCGTCCGCACTCCTACGCGTCCGACCGCGAGGAGCAGGAGCTGGACATGGCCCTGCGCGAGCGCCAGCTTGCCCAGTACGGCACCTGCCCGCAGTGCGGCGCGCCCATCGAGAAGGACTTCGTCGTCTGCCCGGTGTGCGACACTCAGGTTCGCAACGTCTGCCCCAGTTGCCATCGCCCGCTCGATGCGCACTGGAAGGTTTGCCCCTACTGCCGAACTCGCATCCAGTAACGCATCCATCGCCGGGCCGGCCGCAAGCCACGGGCACGCCGCAAGCCACGCGCGCCTCACACCCCGCCCCACACGATGAAGCATGCGTAGAAAATCGCCCGCCGTGCCATTAAGGTGCGGCGGGCGCTTGTATACCAAGGCAACCTGCCTATAATGATGCAAGTTAAATCGCCGAGCGCATCGCACGCACTTGCACCAGGCATCCGAGAGGAGAAAACATACCCATGAAGGCACTCTACAATGACGGTTCGGTGGCCGAGCTCCCGCAGGACGAGGTCACGCACGTCATCCGCCACTCCGCTGCGCACATCATGGCGCAGGCCATCAAGCGCCTGTACCCCCAGGCCGACTTTGCCTACGGCCCCGCGACCGACAACGGTTTTTACTACGACGTCGACCTGCCCGAGGGCGTCAAGATCAGCGAGGACGACTTCCCCGCGATCGAGGCCGAGATGAAGAAGATCGTCAAGGAGAACCTCAAGTTCTCCGTCTTTGAGAAGCCCCGCGCCGAGGCCATCGCCCTTATGGAGGAGCGCGGCGAGAAGTACAAAGTCGAGCACATCGGCGACCTGGACGACGACGCCCGCATCACCTTCTACCAGCAGGGCGACTATATCGACATGTGCGTGGGCCCCCACATCTGCTACACCAAGGCTCTCAAGGCCTTTAAGCTCACCGGCGTCTCGGGCGCTTACTGGAAGGGCGACAAGGACAACAAGATGCTCACCCGCATCAATGGCGTCGCCTTTGCCACCAAGGAGGAGCTCGACGAGCACATGCACATGCTGGAGGAGGCCAAGAAGCGCGACCACCGTAAGATCGGCCGCGAGATGGACCTCTTTATGATGCGCGACGAGGCCCCCGGCTTCCCGTTCTTCCTGCCCAACGGCATGATCCTTAAGAACACGCTGCTGGACTACTGGCGCGAGATCCACCACAAGGCCGGCTACGTGGAGATTTCCACGCCGCTCATCATGAACAAGCAGCTGTGGAAGACCTCGGGCCACTGGGACCACTACAAGGACAACATGTACTCCACCGTTATCGACGACGAAGAGTACTGCATTAAGCCCATGAACTGCCCGGGCGGCGTGCTGGTGTACGCCTCCAAGCCGCACTCCTATCGCGAGCTGCCCATTCGCGCCGGCGAGATTGGCCTGGTGCACCGCCACGAGCTGCGCGGCGCCCTGCACGGCCTGTTCCGTGTGCGCTGCTTTAACCAGGACGACGCCCACCTGTTTGTGCGTCCCGACCAGCTGACCGACGAGATCGTTGGCGTGGTCAACCTCATTGACTCCGTGTACCAAAAGTTTGGCTTTAAGTATCACGTTGAGCTTTCCACCCGCCCCGAGGACTCCATGGGCTCTGACGAGGACTGGGCTCGCGCCGAGGAGGGCCTGCGCACCGCTCTGGAGAAGCTGGGCATGGACTACGAGGTCAATGAGGGCGACGGCGCCTTCTACGGCCCCAAGATCGACTTCCACCTGGAGGACTCGCTCGGCCGTACCTGGCAGTGCGGCACCGTGCAGCTCGACTTCCAGATGCCGCTCAACTTTGACCTGGAGTACGTGGACGCCGACGGCACCAAGAAGCGCCCCATCATGCTGCACCGCGTATGCTTTGGCTCCATTGAGCGCTTTATCGGCATTCTGATTGAGCACTTTGCGGGCAAGTTCCCCACCTGGCTGGCTCCCGTGCAGGTCAAGGCGCTTCCCGTCTCTGAGAAGAGCCGCGACTACGCCCACGAGGTGTGCTCCAAGCTGGAGGAGGCCGGCATCCGCGTGGTCTGTGACGACCGCGACGAGAAGATCGGCTACAAGATCCGCGAGGCCCGCAGCATCGACCGCGTGCCCTACATGCTCATCCTGGGCGAGAAGGAGGTCGAGGCCGGCAACATCTCCGTCCGCGATCGCTCTAACGAGACCGTTCAGATGAGTGTCGACGAGTTTGTTGCGAAGGTGCTCGAGGAGATCAAGACCCGCGCTTAAGGCAAACTTCACAACAATTAACAAAGGCGACCGTCCACAAAGGGCGGTCGCCTTTTTCATGCCAAAATAAGAAAAGCCGCTGGTTGAGCGGCTTTTTTTGTTGCACAAAAAGGTACAGGTTTTTGTATCTTTCGACAGACGACATTATACGAGCAATTAATCAGCGTT